>JAWQFQ010000259.1:0-12501 GCA_035967975.1 Scytonema sp. PMC 1070.18 | reverse complement strand
GTGTGGGGGTGTGGGGGTGTGGGGGAATAAGAATGAGATTGAAATTCTCAATGGAAATTTTTTCTACAACTTTATAGCCATAACACCTTTAGAAATAGACTCTTACTTCTTGTTTTCAAGAGAACGAATTAATAGAAACAGCAGCTTGCCAACTGATTCACAATGATTCAGAACAGGACTAATGATTTGAGATGAAGATAATTTAATTCGCATTGCAAGTAATAAGTGAGTTTCTAGTTCTTTAAGGGAGCCTTGTGCTATGTATAAAAAGTGTATATATTCTCCTCTATTTCGACGTCCATAGCCTTCAGCTATGTTAGCTGGTATGGAAACTGCTGCTCTACGGATCTGTGACGTTATTCCATAAGTTTCTTCTTTAGGAAAAACTTTGGTAACTAAGTAACAAGATTCGGCTAAATTCATTGCTTCTTGCCAAACCTTCAAATCTTGATATGACTGTATTGTTGATTCTTTCATACTTTTGACGTTTCTTTCAAATTGATGTTTAACAATTAATTTTTCCTTCAGATCCCCCACACCCTCTTATCCCCCTTACACCCCTACACCCTTACACCCCTACACCCTAATAACAATACTTTCCGTTGTCATTTGCTTTATCGTGTTCTTTTCCCATTCGCATCGCACCTAAAATGGTGGAAATGTAGACACAGCGTCTGGGTTTACTACCACTCTTGCTGGCAAAGGTTATTTGTCCTAATGTTCTAAGAGATGTTTGAGTACACTCATCTCCTACTTGGTAGACGGGACAACCTTGGTAATTGAATAAGACTCGCCATTCTAAATTTGAGGGGTGTTTTGGTAGGGTTATTTCAGATTTTCCTTTCTTGTTTTTTTCTTTATCAATTTGAATATTTTGGTCGAGGTTGCGCCATAGTTTTGGATTGGTGGCGATCGCATTGGGAATGAATGATTGGGCTTCTGCTTGATGAACAACCCACTGTACAATACCGTTTTGTTCGCGAAAACTGACTTGCCAAGTTAATTTTTGTTTAGTTGCTTGACTTTGGGCTTGACGCATAGCTTGATAAGCTTCAGATTGAGCAGTTTTGAGGCGTTGAGTATCTAAAAAAGCGAGCCAACTGGGAAATGCTATGGCGGCTAGGATTGCGATCGCAGCAACAATGACCACATTTTCTAGAAGTGTAAAACCACTGCTAGAGGGACTAAAGAAAGATTGTTTCCGCATTGACTAGACAGTAAAAGAGCAAATTAGGTATTTACTTGCTCTTTTCTGTATGTCTTGTCACTCGCCGGATACTGAAAGTAAAGTTTCTGACTATACTTTTCAGTGTACGTATAAATATAACCGTTAAATAAATCACTGGTTCGTAGTTGCGCTTCAGCGCCCTTCGTCCGCCCGGAAATAAATTTCGGGCTCATAGCTCAAGTCCATTAAAATGGACTAAGCACAGAATTGCATAAGTTCGTAGTGTTATAGCTTGTAGTTGCGCTTGGCTGACGCCACGCTGCGCGAACAGCGCATACAATTCAAATCCTATTGACATGAATTATGTGATTTGTAAAATAGCAAAACTTCAGAAACCCGGTATCTTTGAGATACCGGGTTTCTCGTTTTATCAATTATTTTTGCTATGAAAGGATTTGCCCTAAATTAAAATTTAGGCTAAAAGCTCAAACCCGTTAAAACGGGTTAAAAGCCATATTCAGTCAGATTTATCTGACTTTAGCTTTAAGCTGTGAAATTTATTTCTTAGCTCTATTCCTTGCAGTATTAACTGAATATTCATAAACTAAAAATTATGAAAATAACCTTTTTTCCAAAGATAAAAAGGGCTGATAAAACTGCTCCAAAATAATTGCATCTCACAAGCAGTCACCAAATCAGTTTTTACCCTAAACCGATATTTTAGTAAATGAAATATGATTTTTCGCAAGTCATTGACTACATAAGCCAAGAAAACAATTGGTTTAGCCCAAGGCTTGACATTTATCATTCGAGTCACACAACGGCTAAGTCCAATACCACGAAAAAAGGGCAGTAAATATTCTCTCTCTAAACGCCAATGAGGTATTTGGTGATAAATTTCCATCTCCGGATTGTACCAAATCTCCCATCCACCCTTTTGAATATAAGACAACATCTCTATATCTTCACTGGTGAGCATATTTCCTGTGACTCTACCAGTCAAAATACACCGACTTGGCACATTTTCTAACCAAGCTTGACGACGGACAACCAATCCTGCTGAAGGTGGTAGTAATTTTTTGTGGGGTTGATAAAGTAAAGGTTTATTTCCTCGTTCTGTGATTGCTAAAAATGGAGCGATACGGTGAAAATCTTTTGGTGGTTCGACTTCCCAATTAGGATGAATTTGGCTACCATAAGCCCCTGCTTGAGGGTATTTTTGTCCAAATTCATAAGCTTGTGCTACCCAGTTGAAGAGGGGATAGTTATCATCATCCAAAAAGCCAATCAATTCTCCTTTAGCTTCTTCAACAGCCCTTTGACGGGCGTATGCTGCTCCTTGTCTAGCTTCAAAGCAATATTTTAAGGGAAAATGTTGTTGCCACTTTTCTTGATAGGTTTTTATAAGTTGGGCTGTGTTATCAGTGCTGTTATTATCTACAATAATGATTTCCCAAGTAAAAGTTTCCGTTTCAACTTGTTTATAAAGTCTATTGAGTAATTCAGGTAAACGGCTTTCACCGTTATATGTTGGGATTGCTATAGTTAAATCCATTTTGATAACACCACACAAAAAAAGCACCCGATGACTCAATTTTGAGCTTTGGGTGCAGGTTTAAAGTTCAGTCTTATTACGGATTTTTTATATTACGTAATTCTACTCAAGTTTTTATTCCCTTGTTGTGTCACGGCAATAACTTCGCTTTCAATTTATCGCTTCCAAAAGACGAATGATGTGTTCGACTGGGTGATGGGGTGTTCTTCTCTCGTGTCTCTTTTTGCAGGTATCTCGGCGACTACCCACTACCACTACGCGATCGTTATGTTGTCTAGCCCCAAGTTTGGGCGATCCTGGTAGCGTGTCTGGGCTTACATTAAGTAGAATGTGATTTGCGCTGACTAGCGAGCAAGGGAGCGATCGCCCTAACTGTGACGTGACATTTTAGAATGAAGTAGCTCTCTCGGATGACTTAGTAAAGTGAACTTATGCTATACTTAAGAAACTGCGGCTGGAGCGATTTAAGAACTTTAAAGAAGCTGAACTAATTTTAGGTTCTTTGACCCTTTTAGTAGGAACGAATGCCTCTGGAAAAAGCAACATTCGTGATGCATTTCGCTTTCTTCATGGAATATCCCGTAATTACAATCTAGCTGAAATATTTGGAGAAAAATGGATTGAAGGGGGAGTTCTCCAATGGCGTGGAATTCGTGGTGGAACGAGAGAAGTAACCTTTCAAAGTCAGTCTACTTTTGCCCTAGAAGTTTCATTCTCACTTGGGGAAAAGGACTCACATATAGCAACTTATCGAATTGAAGTTAATCCAGGTACAAGCAGTAAAGCAGCCAGCGTTATTGCTGAACATCTAGCGATCGCAGGGCAAAAAGATAGCGTTTTTGAAGCAGCCCATTCTGAACAAGGGCAGAATAATTTATCTGTCAAAGTAGACGGTGTGCCGTTCAACAATCCAAGTCAACCTTTCACAGATTACCGACCAGTCGTTTCACAAATTGCAGCGATGTCTTCTCCTATCGGAGACGCTTCACTTCGTGACGCTTCACTTCGTGACGCTTCACTTCGTGACGCTTCACTTCGTGACGCTTCGCGAACGCGAACGCGAACGCGAACGCGAACGCGAACGCGAACGCGAACGACGAGCTTCGCTAACGTACCATCCCCATCCGTTAGAGAAGCAGCCCAGGCTGTAATGAAGGCTTTAAGTTCAATGCGGTTTTTAGATTTAAACCCAGATGCTATGCGGTTACCTTCCTTACCGGGACAAACCATCTTGGGAGATCGCGGTGAAAACTTATCTTCTGTATTGCAGGAAATTTGTGAAAAACCCGAAAGTCAACAGGCTCTCCTGCAATGGGTACAAGAACTAACCCCAATGGATGCAATAGATTTTGAGTTTCCTGCTGATTTTACTGGCATTCCAGAAGCACAACGTGTTATCAACGAGCAAGACTTAGCACATCTCCATGAATCTGGGTGGCTGGAAGATGCAGTGAATTTCACTGAAGACGAGGACACAATCGAATGAATGTACTCGTGATTCCAGAGGATTTCCGTAAGGATTCGCGCTTAACCGAGCAGTATTGAAGTCTATTTAGTAATTCAGGTAAACGGCTTTCCCCGTTATATGTTGGGATTGCTATAGTTAAATCCATTTTAATGACACCACACAAAAAAGCACCCGATAAGTCAATTTTGAGCTTTAGGTGCAGGTTTAAAGTTCAGTCTTATTACGGATTTTTTCTATTACGAAATTTTACTGTTTATTATTGGCATTCAGTATCTTTTCCAGTTTGCATAGCACCTAAAAGAGTTTTTACAATAACACATCGTTTAGTCTGCAAATTTTGTATTGATTTTCCTTGTTGTGGTACAGCAACTATGATTTTTAAAACGGTTGAAGATTCTTTGAAATCTGGTAACATCCCCATGTGGTCAAAAGTCACTATTTGTTTTGTCTTATCAGAGGTAGTAAGTTCCGATAAAGAACTACCGGCTGTGTTTTGAGCAGTAATATTCGTACCCAATATTACTTCTCCTGGCTTAATTCCTAAATCCCTACCTAAGTCTTTCCAATATTGGGCTGGTAATTTATCGGGTGTAGCATCAGCAGGGTGTATGGCAATTTGTGGGAATTTATTCGTACTATTATTAATAGCAAGACTAACACTGTAACTTTTTTTAGTTTTTTTAGCTTGTCTTTGGGCTTCTTGAAGTGCTCCTAAGACTGCATCGTTAGCTTTATTGACTCTTTGTCGATTGACAAAAGCAAGCCATCCGGGAGCAGCGATCGCACCTAAAATTCCTACCATAACGACAATAGCTATAAGCTCTAGTAATGTAAAACCAGCAGCTGCTTGGTTCGAGAAGGTTTGCTCCTGCTGTAAATGATGTTTTACATTTATTTTCTTTCGGTAGATTCGCTGTATTTGTTTTATCAAATAGATACTTGCCATAATACACCTCTGACTTATTCAACACCTATACGTCCTCTACCTTTTACTTGAATACCTACTGTAGGAAAATATGCTGCTTGATAAGCATTATAGGTATTGTTGTTTTCATCAATCCGAGCTAACGCATTACCTCTGATAAATATTTTTGCAGTAATTTTATCAGAGTCTGCATCAGCATCGACACAAGCATAAAAGCTGCCATTATTGAAGTCGGTAAGAGTAGAGTATTGGTGTGTACCATCAAATGCGGGTACTTTTAGGGCTGCAGCTTTATCTTTTTCTTCAGAAGTTGAACTATCAGTAACCGCTCTATTTTCAAAAACCGTTGTGCAGTCTATTGGTTGTAATGCGGAGTCTTTACTTTTATCTATGTAATCAATTAATGTCGGAGGAGTTTTTGTATTAGACTCATAACCTTGTGTTGTATTCTTTTTCCATGCATTCATTTTTTCCTCTAAAGTACCTGATGTTTTGCTAAGGTCAAATAATTGAAATCCCTTAGTTGGTGATGTAATATAATTAGATGTTCCATCAGGTTTAGTGGGATTATCTAGGTCTCTCACTCCATCTTTGATTTCAAGTCTTGCAATACGAAACTGGTTAGACCACGTATTACCTGTGTTTTTCATTAAGTAGTAAATGACTAAAGAGTAAACGTAACTATCATTTTTTCCTTTACTACTGCCTCCTACTTTAACGTCAATAACTTCGCTTTCAAATTGTCGTTTCCAAAACACCAATACAGGAACTTTGTCCGTTTCATCAGGGTAAGGTAGTTCGTTTTTAATGGCTTTGATACCTTTGGCATCATATATATAAATTGCTTGTTGTAACTCTTGAGCAATGTAGTCAAGCGCTGTCTGTATTTCTTGCTCAGTCGTAGTTTTTGCTTGCTCTTTGCGATCTGTATCAAGAATGTTAATCATAAATCCGAGCAAAGGTGTAATCACCAAGACAGCAAGAGCCAATGCTACCAAAATTTCTATGAGCGTAAAACCTTGATTTTTAAAATTTAAATTAAGGCGTTTTAACTTGATATAAGTGTATAAAAAAAAGTGTATTTGACTTAGCATGATTTAGTTTTATCCTGACTTTCTAACATTGAGAATTGTCGTTATTATGTTGTTTTAATCGAGTGCATAAATCTTTAAAGTTGATATCAGAACCCACAATTTCTGTTGTCATTTCAACCAAGGGAGCTTTGCGATCGCCCAAACCTCCAGTAAAAGTCTTTTGTGTGACAGATTTTGTGGATGTAGAGGTATTTTTCTTCAAAGTACCACTATCTTTAAAAGCATCTGTTCGGTAAACCCGTAATCCCATAAAGTACCCTTGTTTAGGGTCTCCATTTGTTCTAAAAGCCTGGATAAATAAATCTTTAGGACTATCTTTAGTACAACCACCACCATCTAAATCAACACAGTACAAGAAGTCTTTCTTGTCGAATTCTTCGAGCGTAGGAACAGCCGCTGAATCAAGAAGTTTTGGGTTTGTGCTTGTGCTTGTATCAAGCACCTGTTCAGGAGGTTGAATCGAGCCAGAACTGACACCATCAATGTAAGTTTTAGCAGCTTGGGTTGCTAATTCCACACGTCTAGCCTGTACTCGTGTTGCTGTAGAGAGGACAATCACAGGTGCGACTGCTGCTAACAGGAGTCCAGCTACCAGAAGTGCTACCAAAGACTCAATTATCGTAAAACCTGCTTGATTAGATTGAGAGATAAAAAGTTTGTATTTACCTTTATTCATATTTAGCCACCTGTTTTTGTTTTACAGAAATCAGAAGGACGTTCCTCATCAGAAACTGCATTAGTACCAGTTGTTGTTTTTGCACAGAGCAAAGTTTTTACCCAATCGTCATCCCGACTGACTTCTCTAAAGAACTTGTTCGGCTTAGTTGCAGGTGGTATTGTGAACTGTTGAGCAAATAAGTCAGGGATCTGAGATAACAAAGCAACATCAAAACCCCACTGACGACCAGGTGGTGTATAGAAAGGCGACATACCAGAGTTTTGAACACCAGAAATACCAGTCACATCAGTGCTGTAGTACTGTGGGTAATCACTTCCAAAGATACTTGTACCTCTGGGGGTAGTTCCATTGAGTTGTATAGCTTGCCAGGGTGCTGTTGCATAAGCACTGCGTTTGTACTGGATAAGAGAACCACTGATGTTGCTGTTAATAACAACATCGCTTGTGGTTTTCCAAGTTTCTAAATAACGTATAAAGTTGTCTAAACCACCATTTGATTCACTTGGACGTCCGGGAGTGTCACCACCAGCTATCACCAAGTTAGTTGTTGTTTCATTAGCTGTTTGTAACCAGTTGCCTTTATAAGCAAGTCCCCTTTGGTTACTTCCAGGTAAATTAGGTCTATCTTTACCCGGATCTTGACTTGATTTTGTCCATTCATCATAGGGCATATGGATTTGTAGTACTGGTACTAACAGGGGCTGCTCATTTGGATCAGTTCCAGTTAATGGATTACCATTGTTGGTTTGGTAGAAAAGATGATACTGATATCCGTAATTAGTATCAGATGCTGAGCTAGTAGGTAAGGCGTCTATCTTCGTTGTAGTTCTAAACCATAAAGCACCTGCTTTTGGTTGCGGTACACCAACACTCCAGGACTTTCCAGTAACAGTATTTCTAGGAAATGCCTGGATTTTACCTGCATTGTCAATACCCAAAGGAACTGGTTGTCCCTTATCGTCCAGTTCTAACGATCCATCAGATGATTTTCGGGCAAAAGCTACGCGGCGTGCATAACGTGTCAAGTCTGAAGTAGCAAGGTCAACAGTTGTACCTGCTTTGTGTGTTGCACTACTGTATATTTTTCCTATTTCATCTGTTGCTTTCAGACCTACACCATCAACAGACCAATCACTAGCTTTACAGCTAGAAATCGGCAAATTAGTGCATACTTCCATTAAGTACTCATTAAACTTGACGCGGCGTTGAATTGGGGTCACAAAGTTATTGACGTAGGAACTACCTTGAGTACCAGTTTTAGTGTCAAAGTCTTTAGGAAAACCGTCGGTGTCAAACCAATTACTACTTGTGAGGAAATTAGTGTCAAAGAAGCCATGTTTTCTATATTCCGAAGCTCGGAAATCACCTTCATTATTCCTCAAATCATAGTCTCCTTCATCGCGGAAACCAAACCGGAAATTATCAGAAAGTATAGTCACAGCATCTGATAAAACTGTTGCAGGTCGCCAGCTATCACCAGTCGTACATTTAGGAAGTCGTGGATCGCCTTTACGACAGGCAAAATTTTCATCCAGAGTTACCCGTGTATAGAATTTACTCCAGTCTATATTTCCCTCATCATCCCTCAATTGCTCTGAAAATTCTTCTACTGAAGTGGTAGTATCGACTTTGCGGTGAAGATTAAAGTTACCTTTGACGTAAGCAGGCAGATTAGTAGCTAAGATTAGACCTTTTTCCTTCTCTTCATACGGTTTTCTTCGGTATATTTCTTTACCATTAATTAACATGATACCATTGGGACGGCGTGTGGGGTCTAGTTTGTAGTCAGTGGGGCTTAGCAGTTTGGTTGTATCAATGTTTCCACCTGGTTGAGAGCTAAGATCCGCTAGGGCATCATCACGGGTTGCGTAAATAATCCCACTATTGGGTAAGAGGTACTCGTCAGTCCCAATTGTTTTTTTACGTAGTTGGTCTAAATCCAAGACTGTAACGCGAACTTCCAATGGTTGCCGTTCTTCTAAACTGCGCTCGTAGTATGGTTCGCCAGTCAGACTGGAGACGTTCGATTGTTTTTCTACCGATTTAATTTGCCGAGCATCGAGAAATGCTGTTTCATAGATGGCTCCATGAGGTAATAGAGGACTAGAGCTTGGCACAAAGCTAGGATCACTTGGTATTATCCGAATGGCACAAATGGTAGTATCAATAGCTGAGTTATCCGCCATTGACAGAGTTTCGTTGTCATCAACTTTTTTCAAAGCCTTTCTGAGGGGTTCATTCACAAAACGCCCGTTGGGAAATACCAAACGTGCTTGTTGTCTCAATTGTTTGGAATAGGTTGTTATTGCTGAGGTTCTAGCAGCAGCTGAAGTGTAGGGAGGAGGATAAACAATACCATTGTTAGATTTACCAGCATTTGTGCTTGCATCAGCATCTGGATTTTTCCATTTTGAAGTGAATTTTGATTCGTTTTGAGCTGTGATGGCATTTGTCGGATCGTAGTAGCTGCTTACACAGGCAATAGGTGTCTGATTATTACCCGAATTATTTGCATAGTGATAGACAGCAGTCGCTCTCATCAAAAGGTCACCCTTCTGAGTAAGCGCACCAGAGCCACCTGTCATTGGCATGGAATCGGGATATACGATAATTGGGTCTTTTAATGTTCCTTTA
Source organism: Scytonema sp. PMC 1070.18 (assembly GCA_035967975.1). Lineage (GTDB taxonomy): Bacteria > Cyanobacteriota > Cyanobacteriia > Cyanobacteriales > Nostocaceae > Scytonema. The sequence goes on along the minus strand of JAWQFQ010000259.1, from coordinate 2,978 downwards.
TCGTTAAATTTGAGAGAGTTAACTTGAACTTTGTTATTGCTTGTATCAGTATTTGTTGGATCTACAAAGTTTGTATCCCATGAGGGACGAGAGTCTGCTAAGAAGGATTGGGTTGTAGTACCATCCCAAGGGTAAGACGCGTTTGTATCTGAGCTAGGACCATCAACATAAATCCCCGCTCCAGTAATAACACGCATCCCGCCAACGTTATCTAATGGGTTTTTAGGCTTTTGTGTGGCTTTGTCTTCAAAGTAGCCATCTCTATTCGTTAAACCTCCAAGGCTAATGAGTTCCTGTACTTGTGTACTGCGGGTACGGTACTTGTACTTTATATCTTCCCAGTCATCCCATTCAGTTTTATCGTTATCAACCTGTTGAGGGAATCCTCTACCGACAAAAGCTGAGATGTCTTTATTAAACCAAAGGGCAGGTAAATTGTTGCCTACTAAAACGCGATCGCCAAGCAGTTTTTCTTCATCTTTATAGATTTCTTTGAGTTTATTTGGCTCTGTGGCAGATAGCTGATTAAGGCGAAGAGTTAATTTTGTATTGGTATCAGTGGGATATATCCATGCATCTGGACCTCTAAGAGTATCTTCACCACTCTCAGAGTCTTTAATACTTTTCCCTTGCAAAGTTGGAGCTGCGGGCGCATCAGCTGTTAATAGTACTTCAGTAAAAGGAACCCGACGTGTACGTTTTTTAAAATAAGATTCTAGTTCTTCCCGACGTACTTCGGCAACATCTAAACCTGGATTATCACCAATCCGCGCCTTAATATTATCCCTAACTTCTTTTGGGTCATTACTGTAGTCCTTAAATTTAGTGGTATCCGTACCCCTCACTGCTTCTACTTGAGCATCAATTCTCTCGGCAAATGCTTTAGTATTATAGGCTATCTCTCCAGCTTTGTTGCTAGCAGATTTATTAGTACCATCAATTTTTGTCGTCGTGCCTTGATCACCTGGCTTAAACAAATCTACCTCAGTAACCTTGCCTTCACCTTCACCAGTAATTCTACCATTACCAACATTACCTCCTATAAGGATTTTGCTATTTTGTGCTTGATAAAAACAAGATTTTGGACTACTAACTTGATAGAAGCGAATTTCTCTCCCTGAGCCATCATTGGTTCTTGCTGTTAATAAGTTACTGTTGGTAAACATACTACCGTTTATACGTAAACCACGACCTGGAGTAATCTCTAAGTCGTCTTCATACACAACAGCGTTACTAACAACTGGTACTCTTTCTTGGTCTTCTTGAAATTCGATAGCAGAAAATCCTTTATTTCCTTTATATTTTTCTAACTTTTTAGTGCTATCTACAGTGTAATTAGGGACATTTACAACATACACAAAGAAGCTTTTTTTGATACTAGCTCCTGCTTTATACCAACCAGATTCACCAACCAAACTAGAGCTTGTACCTTTTGCTGCTGAACAAATTCCACCTAATGAGCCATCATCCATTGGTGGTGTTCTAGCTTCTAAAGGATTCCGCGCCCGGTCAAATTTACCATCAGTACCACGACTAGGGCTTCGGAAGAAAACACCATAGAGAGTGTAAGTATCGTAGAGACCATTATTATCAGTATCAACCGGAAATTTCCAAGCTGTTGTTATAGCTTCTTGGTCTTCTAAATCACCGGTTTTAGTTATGGTTTTATCGCCATTAATGTCATATCTAACTTCTAAAGGAGTCTCATCTCCAAATGTATATTTTTTAATATCTTTGTTTAAAGCATTGTACAGGGAAGACTCAGCAGGAGTTGAGCGCGGTAGTGTGGGATCATTGAATAATTGTGCTATCTTCGTTTGTGCTCTATCTATCGCTGGTATTGCTGCATTAAGAACAACTTCGTTCACACGAACATTACTCGCATTTTTAGAGCGGTCAAAAGACCGGAATAAAATAGCAGTTGTCAGCAAGACAACAACTAGCGCTACCATTGCTACTGTTGGTAATACAAAACCGGCATTTACCCAATTTGATTGTTTTTTAGTAATTAGGTAAGTTCGCAGTAGCCATAAACTTTGTTCTTTAATTTCAAATGAAGAGATTTTACAAAGCTTTTGGTAGAAGTTTTTGATGACCTTGACTAACTCTCTATTCCCTTTCATAGCCACTTCTTGTCTGGTGATAGGCTGAATTTAAAATTTTTTCAATAGATAAATGTGCCTGTAAAAGAATACAGACAAAAGTATATATTCATGTCACTACTTCACCCTATCTAAATAAGTTTTGGATGTAGGAGCAACACAAAAAACGTTTTATATGAAGTTATGGCGTTTGTAAACTTTTCCGTTTTTTCCTGGAAATCAGTTATTTAAACTGAACTATTTAATTTATATCTGATGCAAGGAGAATAATGCCACCGCTTCATATGAAATTTAGAGTCATGTGTTGTTAGTTTGAAACAACTTCATGAAGATAAGATTAAGGTTGTAGGCTTATATTACCCACTTGTGAAAAAAATATATCAACCTATCGAAAATTAATATTAGAGACTTATTAGCAGGGACTTACTAACATAGAAACCCGGTTTCTTGAAGAAACCGGGTTTCTGTATTCCCGTCGCTTTTGATTTGGAAAGGCGCGGGATAAGGTCAAGACATAAGGTACAAAACAAAAACTACTGTTGCGGCGAAAGTACGATATTAATAATCATTCAAGTTAATACCAGCTTCTTTAGCCATTGCTTCCAAACCTTTAATGTCCAGGGTTTTGATAGCTTTAGTAGACAAACGCAGTCTCACCCAACGTTTTCCACCTTCCCACCAAATACGCTTGTTTTGCAAGTTGACCTGCTGAAGACGCTTAGTACGACGGTGAGAGTGGGAAACTGCGAAGGCGTTATTTGCCTTTTTTCCAGTTAATTGACAGCGACGAGACATTGCTACATTCTCCGTTTTTTTTGAACACAATCTCTTATTGTATGAAATTCTCAGCAAAGATGGTATATGAGGGTGTGGGGG
>JAWQFQ010000258.1:5931-12591 GCA_035967975.1 Scytonema sp. PMC 1070.18 | reverse complement strand
CCCCCACACCCCTGTACCCTCACACCCCAATTAATTGCAAACTCTGTTACAACAATTCCAAAATTGCCAGAGTAAGCTGAAAGTACCCTCCGATTGCTTAACCAGACCGCCCTGATGTAGTGGCGGTTTTTTTCAATATTTCTTCACTTTAATTCAAAAAGCTTATTTAAGTACAATTACTGTTATTTACTGCATAGATATGCTAAGTTATCTGTATTTATTCGGTGTAGTTCTGCAGTTAAAAAGCTTATATGACCGATATTGGATGAAAGTCTTTAACAGTTATAAGCATTTCTACTTAGTGAGGATAGAATACTGCTACTGAGGCAGTAATTTTTCGATAGTTTCATATGTTATCAAACAATAGGTAAGAATGACAAAACTGATTCAGAATAACGGTTTTATAATTCATAGATAGAACAATTTTATCCAGATACGATTCAATAGACCTGATGAGATGACATAAAAAAATGTAAATTTTAATGCTATAATAGTGGAAAATACGTAAAAAAATCATTACAATAGGATTTTAAGCATGTTGCGTTATTAGTCACAACGTAAGGACAAACAATATTCATCTTCAACTTTGTTTTAAGTATTTTATGTATCAGGAAACCAGGGAAAGTCGCTTTCAAAAAAGATTGGTATTCTTTATTGATGTTTTGGTTAATGTAAAAAAATAGCTAGAATAACAGTAAGGTTCTCTAGATGAGAGCAAGACTATAAGTGGTGTAACTACTAACTTCAACGATTTTTTATGAATTCAAATACTCAATCTGCCGACTCAACTGACCCACACTCACATAAATTGGCAGACATTGTCGGGACTGCTATTGGTTTATTCACCTTGGTAGTTCCTCTGTTCATCATAGCCCACTATTCTTCAAGCAGTGTCCCCATTCAACCAAGACCTGTTACCTATCATGTAAAAAGACATGGCGATTAAAAAATTGATCGAGACGAGTTCGATTTGAAGCTTTTGAAACAGATTTTAAGTCCCTAAGGGTGTTGCAAAAGATGGGTAAACAACCCTCTAAACTCCAGTATGTATGCTACACACCTACATTCCTATATTGTCAGGGCGAACAACCGTACCCTGCAGGCTCTCTTATCCACAAGAGATTCCGCCAACGCCCCTACACCCTTACACTCCCAATACTGCTCGGTTAAGCGTTATTCGCGCTGTCAGAAACCCGGTTTCTTTGAGAAACCGGGTTTCTAGTCCGGCTTAACGGACAAGTATTGCTTACACCCCTGTGTTTCTTGAATGAATATAGGGATTTCTTTACCTTTTTACTCTTGCTTTGTTGTGCTAATGCTACCGACTAGGGCTAAAATTCTACACTGGGAGCTACGTGTGTAGTTTCCTCAAGTTACTGTTCGCATAGGAGTATTGTTGTGGACTTGTCCCGAATTCCTGCTCAACCCAAACCAGGTTTGATTAACGTCTTGATTGAAATTGTAGGGGGAAGTAAAAATAAGTACGAATACGATAAAGACCTACAGGCGTTTGCTTTAGACCGGGTGCTTTATTCATCGGTACAATACCCCTATGACTATGGCTTTGTACCCAATACTTTGGCTGATGACGGTGACCCATTGGATGGTATGGTTATCATGGACGAGCCAACTTTCCCAGGATGCGTCATTGCCGCAAGACCAGTCGGTATGCTAGAGATGATTGATGGAGGCGATCGCGATGAAAAAATTCTTTGCGTTCCCGACAAAGACCCTCGTTACGCTAACGTTAAGTCCTTGAAGGACATTGCACCCCACCGCTTAGATGAAATAGCTGAATTTTTCCGCACTTACAAAAATTTAGAGAAAAAAGTCACAGAAATACTGGGGTGGCAAGATGTTGAGAAAGTTATGCCTTTGGTAGAGAAGTGCATTAAAGCAGGGAGCTAATTGCTAATGGCTAATGGCTAATTGCTAATTGCTAATGGCTAATTGCTAATGGCTTTTTTACCATTAGCTGTTAGCCATTAGCTATATTACAGCTTCTTACCCTACGAACAGGTACACGTAGTCAACGTTAATAATGGCGATCGCTTCATTACCTATACTATTCCTGCTCCAGTCTTATCAGGAGCCATTGAGTTAAATGGGGCTGCAGCACGTCTAGGCATTATAGGCGATCGCTTGATTATAATGTCTTACGGGCAGTTCTCTTTGGAAGAGTTAAAAACTTTCTCTCCCACCGTAGTCCTAGTGGATGAAAAAAACCAACTCATGGAAGTGCGGCATTACGATGACCTGCTCAGTCGGACTTAACTTCAACAAATATGTCAAATTTTGAGCTGTCATCTTACCAGAACTACGTAACCTCCAAACAGCCCTCTCAAGCTGAAACCCAAGGGTCAGATTTTCTTGTACAATTTTGGGGTGTACGGGGTTTGATTGCTACTCCGGGAGACAACACTAAGCAATATGGCGGTAACACGGCTTGTGTAGAGATGCAACTAGACGGGAAGCACCTGATTTTTGATGGTGGTACTGGGTTGCGTCTCCTTGGGAAAAGTTTACTGCAACAGCAGTCGTCAATAGAAGCCCATTTATTGTTTACCAACTCCCAATCACATCGCATCCAAGGCTTTCCTTTTTTTGCTCCTGCGTTTCTTCCAGATAACTGCTTGCACATCTACGGTACAGCAGCTTTGAATGGAGCATCCATCAAACAATGTCTATGCGACCAAATGCTCCAGCCGCATTTTCCCTATCCCTTACAGGTGATGCGATCGGAATTGCACTTCCACAATTTTTCTCCTAGCAAAGTCTTTAAAATAGATAATATCACTATTGCAACAGCAATAATCAATCACCAACAAAAATCTGTTGGTTATCGGGTCAGTTGGAAAGATTACAGTGTTGCTTATGTCACAGATTTACATCAAGTGGCAAATGAAACAGATAGAAAATGCGTAGTACCCCTAGTCAAAGATGTAGATTTGCTGATTGCGAATGCAACTTATATACCTCCCGCCACACGCAACCACTACGAAACAGAACTCCATTGGACAATTGCTGTAAACTTAGCTCAAACTACTGGTGTGAAACGGCTGGTTATCTCTCACCATCACCCAGATGACAACGATGATTTTCTCGACCAAGTTCAAACCGAACTGAAATCTGTCTTCCCAAAAGCATTATTAGCCCGTGAAGGTTTGATATTACCAGTTATATGAGGGTATGGGGTGTCGTTCATACGTTGGTAGGGGTGCTCCTGCCGTTCGCCCTTACAATACCGTTCACCCTTAGAGGATATTTGAAAAGTGGTTGATCCCCCCTAGCCCCCCTTAAAAAGGGGGGGAAAATCTCTAAAGGTCCCCCTTTTTAAGGGGGATTTAGGGGGATGTGAAATGTGCATGTTACTGACGAGAAGACTTGAGCTTGTTGTTTTAGTTTAGGGATATTATTAATTTTCTGAATTCTCGTTTAAAGATTTAAAATTAAATATTTTTCAATATCAGGAACGCCAAGAGTAAAGCTGTTGAACAGGTGGGTTTTAAAAAGGCTTTTCCCTTTCCAATATTTTTGAATTTCCCGAGGAAATGTAAAATTTACTTTTCTGAATTGTATGTCAGACATATGAACTAAATTTTTACTGTATAACAATTCTAAATTAGTGATAAAAAGTTTTATTAGCTAATAGCTAATGGCTTTTTTACCATTAGCTATTAGCTATTAGCAGCCCTCACGAAAATTTTACATTTTTACATTTTATTTAGGACTGCCATAGTATGCTTTTGAGTTTAACTCACCTAAAATTAGTGAAGGCATTTATCTTGACAAAAATATTAATCTATGGGTTGAATGGATATATGTCAAGTGACAGGTGCATATTCTTCGTGAAAAGTGAGAAACCCGGTATCTAGGAGATACCGGGTTTCTGCGGCTAAGAGTATTCTCACAAATTATTTAGGACTGCTATAGTAAAATATAGAGATTAAAATTAATACAATATTAAACTAAGTATGCAAAAACAGAGACGTCAACGTGGTGTTGTTTTGACACCCGAAGGACTAGAAAAACTCCAAAATGTAAGAATTGAATTGGAATATAAGGAAAATGAAGGAAAAAAGTATACTTTTGAACAACTCAGTGAAACTACGGGATTAGATATCAATACTATCAAAAAAGTATTTGATGCTCAACAAGGTGTTGACAAGCGTACCCTTGAGCGTGTGTATGAGTCTTTTCATCTAAAATTAGATAAAAATTGTTATTCAAAGTCAATCCAGAATAAGCGCATCGATTGGGGAGAAGCAATTTGTACATCGGCGTTTTACGGTCGCACACACGAATTGGCTTTGCTCGAACAGTGGCTATTATGTGATAACTGCCGATTAGTCACAGTTTTGGGAATGGGGGGAATCGGGAAAACAAGTCTATCAGTTAAGCTGGCACAACGGGTTCAGGATAAATATGAATACGTTATGTGGCGATCGCTACGTGAAGCACCCCCCATTGAAGTTCTCCTATCCGATCTGATTCAGTTTCTATCTGAAGAAGAGGAAATAGCAACCAAGTTACCAGAAAGCAACCGCGCTAAAGTCATATGGCTTTTAGAGTATTTACGCAATTCCCGCTGTTTGATAGTATTGGATAATGCGGAGTCAATTTTACGTAGTGGGACTCGAGCTGGACAGTATAAAGAAGGATATGAAGAATATGGTAATTTCTTGAGAGTGCTAGGAGAAACAACTCATCAAAGCTGTATCATCTTGACGAGTCGCGAAAAACCTAGAGACGTGGCTTCAATAGAAGGAGAACAGCTCCCCGTTCGCTCATTACAGCTATGTGGTTTAGATGTGCCAGAAGCACAAGAAATCTTTAAAGTCAAGGGACTGATTGCCGCAGAAGACGAATGGAAAGAAATGACCCAACGTTATGCAGGCAATCCTTTAGTCTTAAAAATAGTTGCCACAACCATTAAAGACGTATTTGATGGTAATGTGACAAATTTTTTACAACAAGACACGTTTGTTTTCGGCGACATTCAAGATATTTTGGAAGAGCAGTTTGAGCGCCTGTCAAATTTAGAGAAAGAGATAATGTACTGGCTGGCTATTAATCGAGAGCCAGTTACACTACTGGAACTACAAGAGGATATAGTATCACCTATCCAACTACCAAAATTACTAGAAGCGCTGGAATCTTTATGCAGGCGATCTCTGATAGAAAAGACTACCCTGCGGGACGAGCTTCGCTATACGCCTACGCTAATTGAGAAAAGCGCATCCCTCTTCACACTACAACCTGTCGTGATGGAGTATGTAACTCAGCGATTGATAGAGCGAGTTTGTAACGAGATTTTGACTCAAAACATAGACTTGCTAAAATGTCATGCTTTAATGAAGGCGATCGCAAAAGAATATGTGAGAGAAACTCAAATTCGCCTCATTCTTAAACCAGTGATAGAGGGGTTGCTTACTGTTTGTAGAAGCAAAAGCAGTATTGAAAATCAGCTCACTCAAATTCTAGCAACGATACGAGAGAAATCGTCCCAAGAAGAAAGTTATATAGCAGGAAATATTATCAATCTGCTTTGTCAACTACAGGTAGATTTAAGCGGTTATGATTTTTCTCACCTAACTGTTTGGCAAGCTGACCTGCGGAATGTGAAGTTACACGATGTAAATTTCTCTTCCGCCAATTTAGCCAAATCAGTTTTTGCTGAAACCTTTGGTGGTGTTTTATCAGTCGCCTTTAGCCCTGATGGCAAAATTTTGGCTTTGGGCGATACCAATGGTGAGATTCGCTTATACCAAGTTTCAGATTGGAAACAACTTCTGTCCTGTAAGGGTCATACCAATTGGGTTGTGTCCCTTGCTTTCAGTCCCGATGGCAGAACCTTTGCTAGCAGTAGTATCGACTACGCTGTGAAGCTGTGGGATGCTAGTACTGGTGAATGCCTGCAAAGCTTGCAAGGACATAAGAGCGAGGTTTGGTCTGTTGCCTTTAGTCCGGATAGTTACACGCTTGCAAGTGGTAGTGATGATTGCACGGTAAAGTTATGGAGCGTTCAAACTGGTGAATGCAAAAAAACTTTCGTGGGACACACGAGTTGGGTATGCTCAGTTACCTTCAGTACTGATGGGCAGATACTCTTCAGTGGGAGTGACGATCACACAGTCCGCTTGTGGGATATCAACACTAGTGAATGCCTGAAAGTTTTCCAAGGACATAGTGATGGGATAAGGTCAATTGCCCTCAGTCTGGATGGTAAAATGCTTGCGAGTGGTAGTCAAGACCAGACGATCAAGTTATGGGATGTCAGTAACGGTGAATGCCTCAAAACTTTCCACGGACATTTAAATGAAGTATATTCAGTCTCCTTTCGGTCACAAGGTGACATTATAGCCAGTGCCAGTTTTGACCAAACGGTGAGGCTATGGAGTGTTTACACTGGTGAATGCATCAAAACTTTCCACGGACATTCGGGTTGTGTATTCTCGGTCGCCTTTAGTCCACAAGGGGATATCTTAGTAAGTGGTAGCCAAGACCAGACGATGAGGCTATGGAGTGTTTACACTAGCGAACCGCTGAAAACTTTACAGGGATATACTAATCAGGTACTCTCAGTTGCCTTTAGTCCAGATGGGCATAAGCTAGCAAGTGGCGGTCATGACTGTTCAGTGAAGTTGTGGGATGTCAAAA
>JAWQFQ010000258.1:0-5831 GCA_035967975.1 Scytonema sp. PMC 1070.18 | reverse complement strand
CAGGTCAAGTCTTGCAAACTTTTCACGGACACCATGCTGCGGTTTGGTCAGTTGCCTTTAGTCCAGATGGGCAAACATTGGCAAGTGGCAGTGATGATCAAACGGTGAGGCTGTGGGATGTCAAAACAGGTCAAGTCTTGCAAACTTTTCACGGACACCATGCTGCGGTTTGGTCAGTTGCTTTTAACCCTCAAGGAAAGATACTAGCAAGTGGTGCTTTGGATCAGACAATCAGACTGTGGGATGTCCACACTCGTGAGTGCAAAAGGACACTAGAGGCACATACAAGTTGGGTTTTGTCCCTTGCCTTTAGTCCTGATGGTAAGATACTTGCAAGTAGCAGCTATGATGGAACGATCAAATTATGGCGTGTTAGCACTTGTGAATGCTACAAAATTTTGCAAGCAAGTACAGGTTGGCTCAAGTCAGTTGCCTTTAGTCCTGATAACCAGACACTCGCTAGTTGCAGTGAAGAGAATACTGTCAAATTGTGGGATATTAATACGGGTCAATACCTCAAGCCTTTACAAGGACATACACGTAGGGTTTGGTCATTAGTCTTTAGCCCAGCTCATCAGATTCTGGCAAGTAGTGGCGATGATGAGACAATTAAACTGTGGGACATAACAACAGGCGAGTGCTTAAAAGTTCTGAAAACAGATAAACCTTATGAGCAGATGAATATTATGGGAGTGACAGGTTTAACTACAGCAACTATTGCTACGCTCAAAGTTTTGGGGGCAGTTACTGCTGAAAAACAGCCTTCGCATTTAGTTAATGAAGAGACGAGTATTTGACACTGGAGAAAAGTTTTTAGGCGAAGGGCTTAAGAATATCTTTAACTACGTTCAGTGCAGGAATATATAATCACAGAAAAAAATTTTATTGTAAAGAATAGCCCATTAATAATTATATCATATTTTGGGCTATTTTTTACAAAATTTTCTGAACATTCAACCCTTCTGCATAGGATCTAGACAATCAGAATTATGGACTGTTTATCCTCAGCCATGAAACGGACAGATAAGCTGAACTTAGTAACCGATATCGGTATCGCTTGGCAATCCTTGCGCGAATTCATTTATGATACTTTCTAAATCATCAAGTTCGATGTCATTCAAGATATCAAAACTAGTCTCAAGAAAGTTGCTGTTAAAACCTTGCCTTGAGGACTGCTGCTCGATAGTTGCAGTTTTTACTGCATTTGGGAAAAACCGTGAAAAAACAGCCTCATAAGCAGAAACTAAACCTAGGGATACTAAAAACGAAAATCCAAAATTTACAATCCGAAATAGCATCTTTCTTCTCCTTAAAATTTAAATCGTGATAGTTAGGGATGTCCTGAGAACAGCTCTTCTTGCTTACCGGAACATTAATTTAACTGCTGAAAATGAGTTCATACTTGTTTGCAAGTATTCAACTCTAGGGGTTTTAACACATTTTGAAGTTCCTCGTCTGATATATAATCTTCTTTGGGTGGAGTAAAACGCAGCAACGCGGTTTCATAACAAGCTCTCGCTACGCACATACGCTCCTGAGGAGTAAGTTGTGCAACAACCTCAACTGTCTCCTCTACATGCTTGACTTCGGCACCAACACTGCTATGTACCTGTAGCCAACGTGTGGCATGAGTCCCCAATGGAAGCAAAGCTTTCACGCTTTGGATGTAATCCTCTTTGATAAATGTCCCTAGGCGTTCGCTCGTATAGGAAAAACCCACACAACCAATTGGATCGGTCGCCTGCACACTTTGAATGAAGTAATCCAACCAAGGCTTTACAGCAGGGGGAAAGAGTGCTTGTACTACAGCCTCAGCATCATATCCCATAGACCGGATATCAAGTAGGGCGAGTCGGTCGTGACCTGCTTCCTCTCTAGCTTTCTGTTCAGCCCACTGTGCTAAACTTTCGCGACCAGATGCAGCAAAGCGGTCTCGCGCTTCTTCCATAAGTCTTGAGGTGTGGTGGCTTGAATGGTAAGAACCAGCAAGCCTCCATACCCAACGCGTACAAGTCAAGGCTGGTGGTCTACGGCTCGACTTTACGTTCCACCTGGCTAGTACTATTGCCTTATCTAAAAGCTTCTGGGTCGCAGCTATGGTGTCTGCGTCAATCTTCTTTGGAGCACAGCGAGCTCCGCCTCCCACAAAACTAGGTTGACGAACCCTAGTAGGGTTGGCTATCTTCTCCACTTCTTTGTCAGTCATATCAAAGTACGCTGATTTGTTATCTAAAAAGTCTTCATGCACACCACGAAAGACATCTAGCCGCTGAAGTTCATCGGTAACAGATTTAAGGTTATGAACAATTTGTCAATAAGTAATAGTGCTTAAAAATCTGCCAGAAATTGGGATAAAAAACATAATTTTTAAGCCTGCGATGCGTCAGCCGCCACTGCGCGATCGCGCTAATTTTAAAAGCATCGTTCATGATTCCCCTCACAACTAAATACGGGGTTTAATTTGATACTCCATCAAGCGACTTATTTATCGTGCTATTACGATTGACAAAATTGATTTTGTCTTAACCTGTCACAAATATACTTTGCACGGGAAGAAATTGAACTTTTGATTTGGCTAGAATCCATAAGCTATCAGTTCTTTGCTGAAAGCTGAAAGCTGAAAGCTGACCGCTCAAAGTATAGCTGAAGTCTGTGTGAATCTTATTTTGCGCTTGTAGAAAAATAATTTTGCTAGTAATTTCAATGATAAACAAATTAGAAATTTTGAACAGTGAATTTAAGGAACTTAAGAAAAAAGTTAAAATTTAATATAAGCTCTCGTGAAAATATGGTATTAAATGTGTGAAGCCAGTAAAAAGATTTACCCTTTTACCCTTAAGAGCAGCCCTTTTCTTTTCGTCTAATGTACCCAGTCCATGTAACGAAATACTCTCATATGCTCTAGAAACGATTGCTGCTAAATCTGGAATTCATAATACGTACTAATTCCTTCAAGATACAGGTTTTACTACCGAATCCAAACGGGTAGCCGAACAACTGCAACAAGAAGACCCAGCAGCAATTGTGACTCAAGGAGTGTTGCAGAGACAATGCAAGCGGTGCGATCTCACTCTGTTCACTGAGTTGTATGCTTCTGAATATGGTAATTTTGTACTACATTTCATCAATTCGTATTGAAATAAACGCTCGTAGTTGCGCTTTAGCCCATGCAACGCCCAATACACTTAGCATTAAAATTCATCGCAACTAGAGGTGTGTTTACTGGTAGTAGAATGGCTCCAAAGATTTAGCCCTACTTAAACAGTCCAGCGTTAATAGCAGCCTTTACCGCAAAAAGTTGCTGAAAGTCGCTTCTTGAGTCAATTTCTATCCATATCATTCTCATAGTACTATCTAACGCTCTTTTATGACCTTAACAATCACAAAATAGAGCTTCTCTGAACTGCTAGAGAGCAGGCGATCGCTCAATCCTAATCCGATAAACCATCATTAGAAACTAGGTTTCTGGCACCTTAACCGATACCATCAAGCAGCAAAGACTCTGATATAGTGGAGATTATTCCTGCGACTGGTTGGGTATTTCACGGGAATGGCGAAGTCACGTTAATTGCACATTCGGACAATAACACTGCTAACAATGTGGTTCTACTCTTGCCATCGTGCCAAAAGTGTGATCGCCTCTAGTTGGGGTAGTGTTACGGAAGCTATGTTGGGTGAAGTGGTTTAAGGATTAAAATAAAAATGTAGAGTCGGGAGAGTTTCAGTAATGGCTTTAACAATTTCAGATGAGGAATTAGAAAGTATTCAGCTTTCGGCAGAGATTCGAGAAAAGGCTTTACAAAAAGCTAAAGAAGGGTATGTAATGGCTTTATTGGAAGTAGGAGAAATTACCAGTGGCAGGGCGGCAAAAATCCTTGGTATTTCTAGGTTAGAAGTTATAGAAATGATGAATAAATGGCGGATTTTTCTTTTTGATGACTCTCAGAGTTTAGAAGAATTACGTCAAGAAGTAGAACAGGCAGAATTAATGTTAAATCAGCAAATTTCTTAAATGATAATTGTCTCTGATACAACGCCAATTAGTGAGTTAGCCAAGGTAGATCATCTTGATTTATTGCCAAAACTTTTTGGTCAAGTTTTGATTCCCCAAGGTGTATTTAATGAATTACAGGTAGGTCAGCATCCAGCAGCAGAATTTGTACAAAATTTGTCTTGGCTGGAGGTTGTAACGGTAGAGAATCAGCAAGTGGTTGAGGAGTTACAAAAGTCCTGTAATTTACATTTGGGAGAATCAGAAGCTATTGCTTTAGCTGAGGAAATTGGGGCTTCTCAATTGTTGATTGATGAAAAGGCGGCGAGAAAGGTAGCTATGGCACGAAAGTTACCTTTAATCGGTACTGTGGGGATTTTATTGTTAGCAAAGCGTCGATGTTTATTGGACAGCGTTCAAGATATTTTGGATGAGATGCAGGTAAAGGGAACGAGAATGTCTGAGCGGCTTTATGTACAGGTTTTGACTTTAGCTGAGGAAAATAAAGGGGATTAATGATATTAAATCGCTTACTGAATTTACCGTTTATGATGGCGAGTATCTTGTAGTGATAGGCGATTTGGCGGAGTATTGTAAGCAGTTCCAGCCGACCACATTAAACTACGAACTGTATTTTAATTTGAGCAGGTAAGCGCTAAAGCGCTACTACGAACTATACGAACTATCGAAGTTATATGGGTTGAAAAACTCCTTGAGCAACTGTGTTCACTACCTGTGTTAAATTTTGCAGTTGATTTAAGACTGCGCCAGTTGTTAACAATTCCTTTGTTTTGGTGATACCCTCGTGCATATTGGAACAAACGCCGCAGCGCCATAAGTAAAATCCGCCGTTCCACAAGGCTGTGTCCATGAGTTCTGAGGGTTTACCACTCAACACATCTTTCATATCAGCAATAAGTTCTTCTGTACTATTGAGGGGTACGTTCTTTGTGGAAAATCCATAATCCCGTGGACTGAGGAGCAATCTTTCTATGGGTGCTATGTTTGGTTCCTCCGGTGTTGCTGCACTTCCTAAACCAATAATAGCTGTGCGATCGCGTGGTAAATCGCAGCTTCCTTCCAAACCCTTGACTGTGGTAAACTTAGTCACACCTCTTAACCCCAATGCCGATTGAAACATGACTTCTGTAGGAGGATGAACAAATCCAGTAATAACATGAGCATCCCCTGCATAAGGGCTCCAAATCAGTTCCATTGTTGCTAAAGGCGGACGTTTACCGAGTTGGTCGCGATACTCCCAAATTATTTGATTTAATGGAAAATGCTTAGAAGTATAAACAAAACCGATTCCTGTTTTCTCAAACACCTGCTGCGTTTTTTCTAATGTCAACCCAGTCCAATCAACTCCTAACCCTTTCCAAATATCAACTAAAGGTAAACCGTACTTAGTGGTCATGCAATTGTTACCGTGCATAACCACTGGTTGTCCAGATACTGCTAAGAGCAAAGCGATCACAGGGCTAATAGGTGCTGTGCGAGTTCTACCATCGTACGGTATACCTAAAACTATTGCTTGTCGCCCCCAAGACACAGGTTGCAATTTTGGTCCTAGCTCCTCATAAGCATCCAACAGCCCTGCTAACTCTTCCCCCGTCGGACGTTTGATGCGATGAGCAATTAAAAATGCTCCTATTTGGGCTGGTGTCGCCTCTCCGAGCAACATCATCCTCATCGCCGTAGCTGCTTCAGCACGAGTTAAATCCTTAGCAGTGTGTTCGCCACCCCCTACCTTCTTTAGGAATTCTCTGAATATTGTGCTCATATATGATTAGTTGTTAGTTGTTAGTTGTTAGTTGTTAGTTGTTAGTTGTTAGTTGTT
>JAWQFQ010000257.1:0-12600 GCA_035967975.1 Scytonema sp. PMC 1070.18 | reverse complement strand
GAGTATAGGGATGTAGGGGTGTAGGGGTGTAGGGGTGTAGGGGTGAAGAAGAATTGTTTCTTTTCCCATTTCCCATGACCATCTTCTTCAGCCCTGCTTGGACCAACGCCCACTTTTGGGCGTGGTTACAAACAGGATGGCTGCTGTTAACTTTTCCCATGGCTGGTATACCCAAACCAGTTAAGACAGCAAGAGCAGTGGATGTTCCTCCAACAACACACTCACTCAAGATGAAGTAACCCTGATTGTGATGAGTCCCTAGGTGTTCACCCCACAAAAGCCCTTGTTGAAACAGATGGCGCACTGTTGTAAGTTCCATCGCCATACCTTGACTTAAACATTTAGCTGGGTAACCACCTAAATCAATTGCAGGTACAGCAGGAGGCTGAAGTAAACCAGCATTAAACACATAAACTGGAATCTTCAACGCCTCAACTACGGCGCGAGAAATAAACACAGGGGATGCGCCAGCCTGAAGAGGGGGTAGGGGATACTTGAGCTTGCTTTTAGAACCATAGTATAAAAATTCAGCATCCGCACAAGCAGTATATTTTCTGTCCTCTGGCGTACGACCAGCGGCTGAAATCCCTGGTATTAGACAAGTTTCAGTAAACCCTAAAGTACAGACGAAAACGGGCAAACAACCGCGATATTTTTCAATCCATTCTTTTGCTTGCTGAATTTCAGTATAAATACGAAGCATAGGAATTATGAATTATGAATTATGAATTATGAAATAGGAATGTTGTTTGGGAGGGATGAAAAAGCATTGGGCGCTACAACCTAACACCCAAACCCTTACTTCAAAAATGTGCCATTCCCCTCTCCCCTTTACCCCCTTATCCCCAAAGGAAACCCCAAGTTTCCCCTTCCTCCTTAACCTTTTCATACATATTCGTGTATGCACTTCATAATTCATAATTCACAATTCATAATTCATAATTCATTCATAGTCCATCATGATTTGCACCCAGCGAGGGGGGCGGGGAATGGGGTTTCCAAGGCGGTCAAGCAGTAGCCATGCTGCTATGTGTACTACGAACAGATAGATGATGTTGTTGACGAAAATCAGTGCGATCGCTCCCAACTGAATCAAGAACACGCTGGGAGTGCTCAAGATCCCCAGTTTGAGAAACAGCCATTCTATAAATTCTGACATCTGGTTAATAAAATAAATCCAAAGGTCTTCGTTTGATAACAGGGACAGCAAAGCCACGCGAAAAAAGAAACCCACAGCACCCAATAGCGTACCCAAGCTGATAGAAACAATCCAGGGAACGCGTCGGTTCCAAGTGACTCCCAAAAGTACGCCCATGAAGCCAAAAGGCATAACAAACAGCAGACTGCGGATTGGTCCCATAAGAACTGCAAGCAGTAAACCGGATGTAGTTGCTGCCATCCATGCTGCTCTGCTACCCCAGCGAAGGTACACTAGAGCGATCGGGACTGGGAAGAATATCCTTAGAAGCGGACCTAAAGGGAAGTAGTTATTGATAAACCAGATTAAGCTAGCAGTACTAGCTAGAAACGCCGTTTCCACCATTCTTAACGGCGCTTCTAATTTCATAGGAGTTTTGTTTAAGTCTTTTTGTTTAACCATTAATATTTACTTAAGGTCAGGGCTATGTGGTATACTCATACACTTATACCCGATCGCCAAAAGTCATTCATACTATCGTTCGCTCTAAAGCCAATATATCGGGAATACAAATCACTTCTTGGTCGCGTTTAATCAATCCTTTCTTTTCCAATCTTGTTAATACTCTTGTCACCGTTTCCCGTGCTAGTCCACTCAAACTACTCAGTTCCCGGTGAGGTAAGTTAGGAATTTCCGTTCCTTCTTGCCCTTTCTTACCCTGTCCTTCAGCCAGAAACAATAAAGTATCTGCCACCCGCGATTGACTGTCTGATTCCCGTAGCCGCAGTCGTCGGTTCACTTGACGTAAACGCCTCGCCATAAGTTGTGCGAGTCGGACTCCTGCCATTGGTTCAGTCTGCAGCAATTTCAGAAAATCTTGAGATGGCATACTGCCAATCACCGTAGGCGTCAGCGTAATGACATCAGTGGAACGGGGTACTTCATCAAGAGCTGCCATTTCACCAAACAATTCTCCCTTTCCGAGAATATTCAGTGTTACTTCTTTACCTTCCAAATTATAGGTACGGATTTTTACCCATCCCTCTATTATAAAATAGACAGAACCGCCCCAATCATTTTCCAAGAGAATGACTTGATTAGGTGGATGAGTGCGGGTCACAAGATGGGTCAGCGTGAGTTCCACCGCCGATTCTGGCAACCCTTGAAAAAAGGGAGCGGTCATCCAAGGATTGGCAGCCGCCTGCAAGCTATACCGTTCTTCCATTACAACATCTTTATTGATAAAGCAAAAATATAGAGTGCTTTCACTAGCCTAAGCTATCGAAAGCGCAATATAAAAATAAAACTAGACTATGTTACATGATAAATACAGATCAAAGATGATCCTAAATAATATTTATTTGAAAAAATTCTAATACATTTTCCTCCTACACCCCCGCACCCCTACACCCCTACACCCTTTATGAGCAGATTCCCAACAGTTCTAAGTTGACATATGTTGACATATGTTGCTTACGCCAACAAGAGTGAATAACATAATTGTCAAACCTACTCACCACGCACGGGCGCAAGACCACTGCACCCCTACTAACAGTTCACCAAGTTGTGTTTATTCACACTAACTTACTGACAATACAATTTCTATATCATTAGAAGACCTACCTACAGTTATCGTTAAGGTAAATTCCAGTGACTTCCCGATTAACAGAAACGCAAAATTTAATTGCAGATATTGACAACCTGCTTGCTAACAAACGCCAGTCGAGGTTTCTCTCCAACCAAGGGTCGGAACCACGAAAGGTTTTGGAACGAATTCGCGAGTTTCTCGTCCGATTGTCAGAAAGTGATGAAAATCAACACGAGCAAGAACGACAAACATCCCCTTTGTTGGTAAAATTCGCAGGAGGAAATCGCATTCCTTCTGAACAAGAGGACAGTGGGGTTGTAACATCACAAGAGAGTAACCAAGTTTCGTCTTTTTTAGCTCCTTTACAGGCAGAGTTACAAAGTCTGCTCAACCAACGGGCAAGTCTTGTTGAGGAAATCAGGCAATTAGAGCAAAAGCGGCTACACAACTACTCTTTAGCACAGCAATTAGCGAATCAGGAACACATCATTTCAGAATTTTTGCAGGTGCTGAGAAGCCGTCTTTTAGCCTCTTCACCAATAGAGGGAGGCGCAAATTTACCAGAGCGACAGTCTCCGAATATTGAAGCTGCTAGTTCTTTTGCCCAATCGCCTTTCTTAGAATCATCAGACCAAATGGAGCGATTAACACGTCTTGCTAGAGACTTGGATCAAAAGCTACTAGCCCTTGATGGAACTGTAAATGTTGTTTTTGAGGGGCTTCAGCGTAATATCTATACTTATCATGAGTCTTTGTCTGATGCGCTTGCCCGAATGCACAGCAAAGGAACTCAAGGAGAACAGCTTTTAACAAGTTTGATTAACAACTTGACCCAGCATTTACAACAAAACACTCCTACTCACGAACCATCCACCGATAATCTTAACAGTGGGAAAACTCCCGAAACAACTTTAGATCAATCTCTAGCGTCACAATTACCAAAACCTCTACAGGTAGAAGCCGCTCCTACACTCAGTCCTCAAAATCAACTGATAACTCCGGAAGTTTCTCACAATAGTGCTATTACGCCAGATGTAGATGAACCTAAAACCGTACAAGTAGAAACTGCACCTACATTCAGTCCTCAAAATCAACCGATAACTCCAGAAGTTTCTCACGACACTGGCACTACTCCCTACTTAGATGCAGCGCTTTTAGAGTTTGGTGAAGACACGCAAGCACCAATCCCAACTATAGCACGTGATGAAGTAGACCAGCTATACGCAAGTTTGTTTGGGACTGAAACAAGAGATGACGCGACTGATATCCCGGTTAATGTGTCTGTGGATGTCACAACATCTTCATCGACTTTGGATGTTAATGATACTCCTGTTGCACCAGAGGTTGTATCTGAGCAAGAGACTTCTAAGGTACAAACACCAAAAAACTTTATTGATGAGTTATTCATGGACGCACCAGCATCAAGTGCGCCAATCAAGCCAGTGCGATCGCCAGATGTAGCGCAACCAGCAACTACTGAGGGACACAAAACCATCAGTTTTATTGATGAGTTATTTATGGACGCACCAGCATCACCATCTCCCCAACCTCCATCCCCAGCGCCATCGCCAGTTATCTCACAACCACTAACTTCTGAAAGACCCAAAGCTATCATCAGTTTTATTGATGAGATGTTCATGGATGCACTAGCATCCCCATCCCCCACAACGCCTCCCAGCACTGAAATCAGTCTGATTCAATCAAATGAACTTCTGAATGAAGTTGGTGTAGATAGTCCAGCTTCAACGGTAGACGAAGTTAAAAATATCACAAATAATTCCTCTATAAATGAGTCAAATGCTTCATCAATTGTAGATAATACTACTGATAATTTACCAACATCAACGACAAATCAAGAACAACTTGTTGATTCTGATATTTCGATTCCGGACCCTTGGTTAGAAGCATCAGCTGCTCGTGTTGTGGAACCAAGTGATGATACAGAAGATACACGAGAAATTCCTGTAGAACATACGGGAGTCGAGTCACCAGAGAGTGCTGAAGCAATCAGTCTAGTCGAGAAACCATCCAGTGCTGATACAATTAGAGTCTTGACTGATTTATTTGCTGAAGTGAGTGACGAAGAGGAATCTGTTGAAGCAACAACCCCTCTTGCTACAGCACCGACCGATTCTCAAGAGCAACCTTCCGTAGAGGTGAGCGATCGTCGCGACACAGTCTCGTCTTCAGAATACATCGCCGCATCTCCAACAGAAGATTTGCTCCTTGAAGTTGAAAATCAATTATCAGAGTTAGCTGATATTTCCATAGAAGAATCACAGTTACAGCAATTGGAACAGGATTTGGCTAGTTTTGATGGAGAACTTAATGCTTTGTTACAACCTTTAACTCCTGAAAATGGTGAAATAGTACAAAACAGACTGATCCCTCCAGAAGAACAGCAGCAATCAGATACTGAGGTAAACTCCAGTCCAGAGGAAGCACAAGCAGCAGAAACCGAAAAAAAAAAGGAAGCCCCAGAACAACTTGTAGGGTCTTCCGTTTCAATCTCTCATTCAGCAAACAATGGGGAATTTTCTCAAGACCCTGTCAACACAATTTGGTATTTGGGAATAGATTTGGGTACAACAGGAATTTCTGCTGCATTGTTGAATCGTTCTACAACTGAGGTATATCCTCTCTACTGGATGGCAGAAAATCAACAAGAAGCAAGTTCAATTAAGAAGTCGTTTCGTTTACCTGCAGAAGTTTATTTACCAAATGTTTCTGTTCCCAGTGGTGAAACAGACAGCAAAGACGCGCATGAGCAAACAACACCTGCGGCTGTTGCTGAAGAAAGGGGAACAGAACAAGAGGAGACAAATTCTCAATCAACGCCAACTCACAACGTTTTCTCGGCGCAGTTGAAACCTTATCTACAACTAGCCCTTCCTTATAAAAAGGATCGGCAAAAATGGGAACCAGTTTTGCAGTTAAATGAATTTTCTACTGTTCCTCTGGTTTGGGTTGTGCGATCGCTCTCAAAATTGCTGTTGACCTTAATGTCCGATCGCACTAGCACAACTTTGGGTTTAACTGCGGCTGCCGTTGGTATGGAACAAGACACTTTTAGTCATATTATCAGTCATATTACAGGTGTGATTTGTACTTGTCCGTCAAACTGGTCAGAACAGTACCGCTTCAACATCCGGGAAGCATTACTGACTAGCAAATTGGTCAAGCACGCACAACAGGTGTTTTTTGTAGAAGAAGCGATCGCGACTTTGCTCTCAGAACTTGACGGTGCGGGTGGTGAAATCGTCAAAATCAAAAGTCGCCAAGGTTTTCGTCCTGCAAAAACGAGCGATCGTCCTTTAGTTGGCAACACCCTCGTCATTAACATAGGTGCTAGTACAACAGAAATGGGGCTAGTCGATTTACCAGAAAATCTGGAAGACTTAACCCACAATGATTTCATGCTTCACGGTTTTGCCTATGCTGGTAAAGGAATAGAACAAGATATCATTTGCCAGTTACTACTTTCACCAAAATGGCAACAACCTCGCAATGAGACTGAAGAAGATAGCAAAGCAGTCAGTAGCAAGCCTTGGCATTGGCAACCATCCATTCCTGGTTTAGACCGGATGCGTTTTGCTTCTCTAAGATTGGAAGAATTAAACCTTCCCCGAGCTGGAGAACCAGATATCGTTGACCGTATTCGCCTGCAACAAAGGCTAGAAAGTGCTTTGTTAGGAAAAGCGGTGATAGATGCTGCGGTAGCTCTGAAGTTAATTTTACAACATCAAGAATCTTTTACCTTAGAACTCGCAGACCGAAGATGGATATTGCATCGTCGAGATTTAGAAAGCCAAGTGTTTGTTCCGTTTGTGCGACGACTTAACCGAGAACTCAATAGATTGTTAGTAGCAAAAGGCACACCTACGGAAGCTATTAATCAAGGGATTTTGACTGGTGGCGTAGCTTCTTTGGGTGCAGTCAGTCGTTGGCTACGACAAAAACTACCCAATGCCAAAATCATTCAAGATTTGTACCTTGGTGAAAACGGTTCTCCCACTTGCAGTCGAGTAGCATATGGTTTAGCTGCACTACCTCTACATCCTCAAGTTTTAGAGGTTCCCAGACAGCAGTATACCGATTATTTCCTATTTACCGAACTGCTGCGAGTTTTGCCAACAAGAGCTATATCCTTTAGTGAAGTGATTCAGTTGTTTGAGAATCGTGGGATTAATACCCGTAGTTGTCAGCAACGCCTACTTGCTTTTTTGGAAGGCGAACTTCCTCCAGGATTAGTACCGTCCAGCCAAGATGCTACCTGGTTAACCCTAAATTCATCCGAAAATTCTAACTACAAAGCAGTCACTGCTAAACCATTGTTTGAAAAACAGGGAAGTCTGACATACCGTCTTGATCCCCAACAACTACGGTCTATTGCTCATTATCTGGATGCAATCAAATCCAGTACTCAGCAATCTCTCGACGAACCCTATACAGTTAATTTCGCCGTAGGTGTCGTTTAGGGGAAGGAGGGAGGGAGGGAGAGAGGGAGGGAGTGAGGGAGGGCTGATTGTGGGTTTTTTACACCTAAAAATTACGGGAGCGAGGTCACGCCTCGTAACTTTAGTTCGAGGTGGAAAAGCGACGCGAGCAACGGGAGCTTGCATCTCCCTTAAAGTTTAAGTTAAAATAATAAATATAGACAACAGAAACTGGGATTGGACACTGTTGATCAATTTTAGTCCTCAACTCATGGCTGAAAGTGCTGGGGTATTAGGTAGGACGAAGAATCAGGGTTGTTTGTACATGGGGGTAATACTCCAAGGTCGGAGTCGATCTGGTGGTAGATGTACGAATGATAACCAATAAACTACGAGCAAGTAGGCGAGTCCGAAAGCAGGCTGACTGATTCACCCTTAGAGTAGTTCTACCCGTAGCTGGAAAAGTATAGCCAGATAGCTATTTTGTGCAAACAAAATCGAGCGAAAAGTTATGCCCAACTTAAGCGCCAGAATCCGCCAAATTTTATTTGGTGGTGTGGCTCAATGCGGTAAGACTGGGTAGACTTGGGGGGAAAGAGGACAAGGAAGAAAACTAAAACCTATGTACACATACTAGTTTTTAATCATTTTTGTGTAAAAAAACTCCCTCTTCTACTTTCCCTCCCTCCTTCACTCCCTCCCTCCCTCACTCCCTTGTTTCTGGAAATATCGCCATTTCCGTTTCAGGGTCGAAGAAGTGCAGTTTTTCAGGTGTTAAAGATAACCACAGTTGTTCGCCAACACGGACGAAGCGTTCTGGTGGGATTCGCAGTTGCATATCACTTGTAGCAAAGGCTGATTTTTGAAATCCAGGTTCGAGTAGTCTTGCGGATAAATATGTATCATTGCCGAGATTTTCGACCAATTCTACTGTGACGGGTAAATTTTTATTTGCAGGTAGACTAACAACTAGATGTTCCGGTCTAATCCCTAGAATAAGAGTTTGCCCGTCATATTTTTGCAAAGCATTTCCCCACACTTCTGGTAAGGTCATACGGAAGTCACCGTTGGTAATTAATAGGGGTGCATGGAATTCTACGGGAATAAAATTCATAGGTGGAGAGCCAATGAATTCAGCAACAAAGCGATTCGCTGGATGATTGTAAAGTTCTAGTGGGGGTGCAACTTGTTGAAGTTGACCGCGATTGAGAACCGCTATGCGATCGCCCATTGTCATTGCTTCGGTTTGGTCGTGGGTGACATAAATTGTCGTCACGCCTAATTGGCGTTGAAGTTTGACGATTTGGGCGCGGGTTTCTGTACGGAGTTTAGCATCTAAGTTAGAAAGCGGTTCATCCATTAAGAAGACTTGGGGATTGCGTGCGATCGCCCGTCCCAATGCGACTCTTTGCCGTTGTCCACCTGATAACTGCTTGGGTAATCTATACAGAAGACTTTCAATTTGCAACAGTTGAGCCACATACCGCACCCTCTCATCCACTGCTTGTTCCTTCTCCGAAATATACCGCAGTCCTTTTGGTAGTTTTCTTGTCATTCCCACCAGTAAATCGGGGAGTGGAGAGTGATTGTTGTCCCCATTCCCCAATTGTCTGCGTCTTAAACCAAAAGCGATGTTGTCATACACCGTCATGTGAGGATAGAGGGCGTAATTTTGAAACACCATTGCGATATCTCGTTCTTTCGGTGGGAGGTCATTGACCAAGCGATCGCCCACCCAAATATTACCTCCTGTCAGAGCTTCTAACCCAGCGATTAACCGCAGGAGAGTACTTTTACCGCAACCAGAAGGTCCAACCAGCACCATAAATTCACCATCTGTCACTGTCAGGTTAATGCGCCGCAAAACATTGGCGCTTTCCCCAGTGTGAGCAGATGCATTTCCTTGGGTTAAGGATTGTGTTTGTGATGCAACACCTTCCCCTCTACGAGGGGGAAAACTTTTATATACGTTCTCTAGAACAACTTGCGTCACGAGTCTTTAAATAACAGTCATTAGTTAATAGTCATTAGTATGAACTACCTCACCCTCATGTTACTAGATAACCAAAAGTTAGTATTTTCTAGAGTCATTTGGGGTTGTAGGTATCCTTCTAGCTTTATTTGTGTCATAGCTTAAGTCAAACACTGTTTCTCAAGAAATGTAAACAAAGCAAAATCAGCTACTCGCCTTCAAATGAAGATGAATTGTGAATACAGTAGTTGTTCAAACATGAAAAACCGTATTTTTAACTGGGTCATCATCTGTGCTTTGTGTGCTATCTTCGTAACTTCGCTCCCCGCTCTTAGTCAGGGTAAGAGCACACAGAGTTTTTTTACAAAACAAGCTCTCAAAAACCAAACCGCAAAGGAGTTTCCCAATTTTCCCTTACTATACTTTGGCTCAGGAAGGTTTCAGGAAGTTGGTAATCCCCAAAATCAACTGGTGTCCACGTATGAGTTTGATATGACGCAGGGTGTCAACCGCGAACTCGCCTACTATATTGACAAAAAGGTTCTGATTTACAATGTATATGACCTCGATCCATCTGATGGTACAGATACGGACAAAGAGTACTTCATCCAAAAAGATCCGAACACCGGAGTGAGCACCTGTACCCTCAATCCCTTCCCACTACCTAATGTCTTCCGCCGTGACTGGTGGTTAGCCAATAACATGGTTTACGAAGAGACAACAACCATCAACGGTTTTGCTGTTGATTGCTGGACAGGCGTTATTCCTGAAACGGAAATACCCGTTCGCTTCTGCAATCGCTCCGACAAGTACCCCGAGTTTGCTCCTATTCTCAAGAAAATTGGCTCCTTCGAGTTCTACGATCACTATGGCGAGTTTAGGCAAGAAGGAAGCTACCCCACCGACTTTTTCAAGGTCCCAGAACTTTGTGATGTCACTAGTCAGCAACATTAGACATCTGGTGAAAAAGATGTAAGGGCGAACGGCCGTTCGCCCCTACCAACGCTTTAACGACACGCATATTTAATTTCCACCAGATATCTATTAGAGTCCAGATTCATGTGAGAGCTTCTTGTGATAAGTCTTTCTTATAAGATAATTCAAACATGAAAAATCATGCTTCGCGTCACAATATTTTGCAAGGTTTGATTGCTAGTGCTGTTATCGTTGGGTTTGATACAGACAATCATTCGTGGGTGACAGCTGCAAACGCAGCACACTCGTTTATCAGCCTACCGCATTTAGATGGAGTGCTTTACACCGATGATGCCACACTGGCAACAATCCGACTGATCGAAGCCGAAAGTCATGCCCGTGTATTTCTCCTAGATTATGATGATTTAACTACTTTTACTCACGACCAACGATTACTTATTGAAGATGAACGATTCAATTACGTAGAAGGTCAGATTATCAGCGGTCCTAACGGCGGATGGCGCTACCTTTTAGAGACAGCTAGCTTTTATACACCGCCTCATGAGCCAGACAATATCAGCCTGCTTGCCTCCTTGAGCTACACTCAGGAGTATGGACACGGATTCGCGCAGAGTCTTAGCTATAGGAGATAAAAGCCAAAATCAATGAATAATGGCTCTATTGTAATCACGGGTTTTCATGCTCATGTCTACTTTGATACTACCAATCGGGATGTAGCAGCACGTGTACGTGAAGGGTTGGGTGCTACATTTGATGTGCGGCTTGGACGTTGGCACGAGCAGCCCATTGGTCCACACCCAAAAGCAATGTATCAAGTTGCATTCAGACCAAATCAGTTTGGCGAGGTTGTTCCTTGGTTGATGCTTAATCGTGAGGGTTTGGATATTTTAATTCATCCTGAAACAGGGGATGATGTGAAAGACCACACGGACCATTCTTTATGGCTAGGAAAGAAACTCGATTTAAATATTGAGTTCCTTTCTCACAACTAGCCCCGAGTGACCAAATAATTTGTAATTAAAGAGCAAATATCTAACAATAGTTCTGAAACAATGGGTTAGTAGTCAATGCAAGTCAGATATTCTACTCCTGATGACGTACCGCTTATTTTCTCGTTCATTCAGAAAAAAGCAGAGTTTGATCGCAACATCGGTGCATTTTCGGGTGTGCTGCTTGTCTCTGAAGATAAATTACGCACAACCCTTTTTGGAGCAATCCCTTTTGCCTATGTGTTATTTGCGATGTCATTTGGATGTGAAGTTGGGTTTGCATTATATGGCTTTCGATATTCATCATTCTCAGGTCAACCTAGTATTTGGCTTGACGATCTGTTTGTCAACCCAGAGATGAGAAGTCAAGGAGCTGGAGCTGCGTTAATGAATCAACTTGCTCGAATTGCTCGGGAATATGAGTGTACCCATCTTGCTTGGAATGCAGATCGAAGAAACACTCGTGGGCTGAGTTTTTATCATCGATTGGGTGCAGAAATTACAGAACAACATGGTCATCGATGTTTTTTGAGATGGGTTCCCTGGGTGTAGTAAAATAATTGGTATCTTTGGCTACAAAAGTGAATGCGCTTGCTCTGTAGTACTTGCGTACCATAGTAAGTCTTTATTATTGTGAAGATTACTCTTGTTTATCTATTTGAGCTAGTAGTAACTGCTCGCGCTGTTCGAGGTAAGCAAGGTCTTCTAATAGCTTTTGTTTGCGTTGGCGCACTTTTTCTAGATGACGATGGTAATAGTTTCTATCAAGAAGATTGTTGACTCGCTGCTCTTGTTCTGACTCTGACATAATACCCGCGAAAGCGTATTTTTCTAGTTCATATATTTCCTCTTGCCATTGGAGTAGTTCTTCTGTCGTTTTTAGTTTTTTAATTTCCTGTGTCATGGTGGGCTTCCCTTAATCGCTGTTGTCTTGTTAAAAATTCTTGTGCTGCATCAGGAGTCAGTATCATTTCTCCTGAACCGTTCGTTTCTATAAATCCGATTTTTCTATAGAATGGGCGAGCACTGGGTATTGTTATTGCTTTAACGATACCATTGAATTGGAGACATTGGCTCTCACGTACTAATTCTTCAATTAGCGAGGTAGCACCTCCCGAACGGGTTTCTGGTTGTGGATGGGCGATTGTATTCCATGGTGCATTGGTGAGACTTTCGATCGCTAAGCCTGTATAACTTTGGTCATCAATGTCGATTTGTGCTACTTCAATGATGCACGCAGATTGTAGTATTCCTTGAGCATCTTTTACGCCTCTAAAATCATCGTGTCTGCTTATTAAAAGCTCATCTAGCACTTCTACTTTCGCCATACAGTTGAAAAACGTAGTGTTTTTAGCATTTTCCTTATCTCCTTGGTAGTAGAGGTTCAGATACTCTTCGATTTTTCTTATCCATATAATTAAACCTTGTTGAAGTTCAACTGTTGCTCCAATTATGTACGAAAAAGTATTCATTTTTTTATATATTGAGTAATTGTTGTTCTCTTAGAATTTAAAATTTAGTTTTATTATACCATTAATAAT
>JAWQFQ010000256.1:0-12699 GCA_035967975.1 Scytonema sp. PMC 1070.18 | reverse complement strand
ATGAATCCGCTAGGGAAGTAGGCTTCCCGTACTAAACGACCTTTTCAGGTCGCGCCCTCCACTCCGAATTGCACAATACAGACGAAGTTCCTCAAAACTGCATGAGTTGTTTTTTCCTTCCACAATCACAACATCGGGGTATATTCTTGACATATTGTCGCTTTTAAGCTACAGTTCAAAATTAAAGGTTTTACGGTAAAGAGTGTAGCTTATTAATCAATCTCGTTACCGCTACAGTGTGACCACGACGGCGAATACAACGCCCATTTTTACGGTCGTCAGGTCGGTATAATTTGTGTTTGTCAATTCCTTTGAGACGCGGCATCAACTGAAAACCGAGTAGATGACAAAAAGCTCAGCGATCGCCGCTTAGTTAGGCATAATAGCTTCAATCAGTAAATCGAACAGTATTGCCTAATGGCACGGATACATAGACCGGAGGCGGAGCGATCGTAAGGAGCCAACTTGCGCGAGGCGATTCACCACATTTGCGACAAAATCACATCGCCAATTCAATTCACTGTATGCCTTTTGTGTAAAAGATATCGCCATGACAGTGACATGAGGGGCGAACTAGATAGTTTAGTTTAGAAGTCAGCTTTTTTCAAGGTATCCTTACGATAGGTAACATTCCTGTCACGTAGATATTCCCAAATCTGCCGAATTTCGTTGCGAAATTCTTGGCGGTCAATTGCTGCAAGCTGCCTGTTTTGGGCTGCTGACTCTGCTAGTCGGTCCATCCGATCGCGAAACGTCTGGTGATCGCGATCGGCTTGTATGGCTAAGTTATCTACACGTAGGGTTACTTCAGCAACATTGGTAGTTAGTGCGTCAACTCTTTGGTTTACTGCGGCTACATTCTCAGTTAGTTGCTGGATGTTAGCAACCAAAACATTGATGGTGTTGCTTTGCGCGTTGACGTTGGCACCCATAACATTAATAACGTCATTCTGTGCTAACACTGTTTCGCCAATGTTAGCGAACAGATTTTCTAGGCGGCTGAGCCGTTTTGAGGTGCTTGGCGGTTCGCTTGAGGCAAGTACTTAGCAATGAATAAATTTCGTCTGCCTGTCAAAGCAAGTGATGGCAATGTGGAGGATTGACTATGTAATCGTCCTCATGCCACCTCCACAATAGGAATCACTTGGTCATCACCATCATCCGGTATGTACTCCAAAAGCTCTCCTGGTTGGCAATTGAGTGCCGCACAAATACCATTGAGCCTTTCGGGACTCAATCTGGGCATATCATCAACTTTACGCAATCTGTAAACCGAATTTTCTGTGATACCGAGCGTCTTCGCTAAATCCTTGTTCCTGACGCGTTTTCGTGCCATTAGCTCATTTAACTTCCAACGAATCACTTTGTTTAAGCCAGACATACACTACATCCTTAGTGTAGAAGCTGTTAGGTGTAGATTTCTCTACCTTTCAGTCTTATAAAAAAATGAGATGTAGTTTTATAAAAATGATTATGTTATAAATCAACTTTAAAAGTAGAATAAAAAGATAGAGAGTCAAGGCAATCGAACCAAAAACAAAAGGCGATCGCCCAGTTCTAACCGAAACAAGCGATCGCCGCCAATAAAACAAAAAATACAATTTATGATAGCACAAAACCAGGATTCTTCGTTCGACGGATTAAACCAAGCTACCGAAAACATTCTCGCCCATGCCATCTGGCTTGCCGAGCAGAAAGAGAAGATGAGCAAAACTGAGTACAAGAAGCTGCTCGAGCAGCACTCTTGGAAAGGAGAGGATAAACGATATCAGAAAGTGGCTGCTGCGTTCAAGCACTTCAAGAGTCAAGACCTATCCCAAGTCGAACCTGCAACTATCTTCCGGCTAGCAAATAATCCTAAGAAGTATCAATCAATCATCGACGAGCTACAAAACTTAGAAGAAATTAACCAGGCTGTCGTCCGAGAACTCATTGCTAAACAGAAGCAGCCCAAAGAACCAGAACAAGAACAACCCAGCATCTGGCGGCGGACCAGGGATGGAAGACGTTATTGTCAAATTCCACCGATTCATGAAACGGACGATCGCACGGGAACAACTCTACAGAAAATGATGGAAGAGGAGGGATTGACAGCACAAAGCATTATTGCTGAAGCGGTAGCATTGCGACAAGCTTACAAGGAAGGGCGATTGGTGTTGGTAGAGATTGAGGAGGTTGTCCCTGATGTCACCTATACCAATTCCACCGAAGACGAGGAACAAGAGTTACCGTTCGGGACTTGGACTTACGAACCCGCACCGGAAAAAGATGATTGGGTTGTGGAAAGCGACGAGCTTGAAGAAGTTGAACCAGTCGTATCTGAGGAGCGATCGCCCCTTGAAGAGTTGATTGAAACGTTTCAACAAGCTACAAACTGGGAACAAATCAGAGAAGCGCTGCTGGTCCATGAAGACCACAAGCATTATGCGTGGTCCGCTTTAACACCGATTGAGAAGAAACGGGTGAGAGGATTGATGCCGATTGAGGTGCAGAAATTGTCGGAGGCGAAGAAAGCTGGGTTGATTGTTGATTTTAAAGAACTCAGAGAGGGTGTATATCAGGTGCGGCGGATGGGAAATGTGTTGGGAGAAATTGTCAGCGCGTCAAGGTTGGATGCTTTTTTGGCACACCTTAGATGCGACGGGCAGAGTTTTGCCTGAGAGGCTGCGATGGAGCAGGGCGATCGCCAAAATATCAAAGGTGATGCCGAAAAGCCTGAAACAACGTATTTACGTTAAAAGGCAAAATAATAGGTGAGCAGAAAGTCATTATACGACTACTCAATCGTCGTCTTGGTGAGATTGCAGCCCCATTAATTGAGCAAATTCGTCAATTACCTGTTGAACAGTTAGAAGAATTAGCAGAAGCATTACTGAATTTTTCGACGGTGGCTGATTTAGAACAATGGTTACAAGATAGAGCTGATGCTATAGAAGTATAAAAAAAGTTAATAACTTGATATTAGGGGAGTAATAGCAATCCTCTTGCACTACTTTAGTATTCGCTTTAAAATAGCTATTATAGCTATTATGGAGATTTACTATGGAATACCTTTCTTCTAAGGAAGCCCAAAATAATTTTGGGATGCTTATCGATAAGGCACTTCGCCATCCAGTTGTAATCCGTCGTCACAACAGAGATTGTGTGGTCGTCATGTCCATTGAGGACTACATGTCCTACCGCAAATTAAAATTGAAAGAGCTTGAAGAGTGTCGGGACAAGCTTGCCGAGGAAGCTGAGAGAAATGGGCTTACGGAGGAAGTCTTACAGGAAATTTTAGGTAACGAGGAATAACTATTGTTCGTTGTTTTTGATACCAACGTACTTGTCAGCTATTGCATCGGAGGAACTCACTCAACAGTAGTGAGGATTCTTAAGAGTTCCTTTGATGTAGGCTGTGTCAACTTATTTTCAGACCAAACCTACCTAGAACTTTTTCAAGTACTACATAGGCAAAAATTTGATAAATTTATCTCACGAGAAATTCGCATTAAGATATTAGAGGAGTTACGTCTTACAAGCCTTTTTGTCGAAATTAATGAGACATTTACTATATGCCGAGACGAAAAAGATAATAAGTTTCTTGATGTAGCCTGGAATGGTGATGCTGAATTTATTATTACCGGAGATGAAGACTTACTCACGCTTAGTCCATTTCAAGGAATCCCTATTTTAAATCCTTCTCAATTCTATTCTATACTTCCATGCAAGTGATTCTAAGCTTACACTCAAACCTGCCTTCAGCCAGATAAAGTTGGATGTTTATTTATGCTGCTTTTTTCAAGGTATCCTTACGATAGGTAACAACTCTTCTCTTCTTTTTACGCTTGCGGTTCCTTCTGGTGTGACCGCTTTTTGTTGACTTTACGCTTTCCTTTTTGGTTACCCTCTTGTCGTTGTGCTGCTCGCTTCTCTCTCTTTTCTTGTAGAGTTTAAGCAATTTGAGCAGGAGCGTATTATGAGTTACATTACCACAGGCGAGCCTGCGCGAATGAGAGGCTTTCCCACTGTCACGGCGACTGGCGTCGCAAAAGCGCATTGAAAGACGGGGAGAGCCTAAATACGTGAAAACTGCTATAAATGAAATCTTTGATTGCTCTGTAAAGATTTATGTCAGTAAGAGCGGCTCTTGCGCTTTCCCTCAGTTGTCTGTCTCTTGTTGATAAATGTGGCGCAATTCCTCTATCGTATTAACTGTTTCTATCGCTTCTAAAATTGCTGACCTTATCGCCCGTTACCAACGGCGTCCCGTAGTTTATCTATCTAAACATTGACATTAAGCAGGATTTTCTTTTTCTTAGGTTACTATACGCTACCCATCTAAATGGACTTTACCTCAATTTATCAATAGTAAGGGTCATTTTTCCAATTTTCCTTATCATACTCAGCATGAGTTAAAAACTATTAGACTTAAGCTATAAATTAAGTTAGAAAAACAACAGGGCTAGATGATGCAAATCACTGTTGAGGTATCCGAAGAGTTAGGACAACAATTACAGCAGTTCCAAGACCGTTTACAAGAGATAATAGAACGCGGTCTCCAAGAGTTATTAAGCGAGCAGTCTGGCAATTTTCTCGACGAGAAAGAGATTATAGCATTGTTGACCAGTCAGCCCATACCAGAACAAATTCTGGCAATTCGACCCTCACCAGAATTCCAGACTCGTGTCAGTGATTTACTAGCACAGAGTAAAGCCGGAACACTTTCAGCCAAAGGTGAAGCTGAACTAGAACGCTATCTGACTATAGAACATCTTGTCCGGATGGCAAAAGCTCATGCTTTTGAGCAATCATATCCGCCCAGTTACAAAATATAAAATCTTCAATCCACCTCCCTCTGCAAACTACGACGAGCTTCTATGGTAAGTGGTTTGTAGCGACTTTGAGACAATACCACCAATGTGGAACTCATCGAAATGATTAGCATGACTAGTGCGCCAGCAGCCGCATCACTATAGGAAACACTCTCAGTCGCTTTCCAAATATGCACTGCTAAGGTATTAAAACCAATGGGAGCCAAAAGCAGTGTCGCTGGTAACTCCTTAATAGCTGTCAGAAACACCAATGCTGCTCCACTCAGAATCCCTGGGTGTACTAAGGGTAGTGTAATTTGTGTTAAAGTTTGCCAGGGAGTGCTACCCAAACTCCTTGCAGATTCTTCTAGCTGGGGATTGACCTGAAGCAGGGAACTCCTGACAGTACCTACAGACTGGGAAACAAATAACACCAAGTAAGCAAAGATTAACATTGGCAAAGTTTGATACAACCAGGGCATATAATTTGCTCCCCAAAATACGAGCGATAAAGCAACGACGATTCCCGGTAAACCAAAGCCAATATAACTACAACGTTCAATAGCGGTTGTAATGCGACTGGGAAAACGGACGGAAAGGATTGCGACTGGTAGGGCGCACAAAGTAGCTGCGATCGCCGCAAATAGAGCCGCTACGATAGAATGCCAAGTTAATTCCACCAGTTTCGATAACGAGACAATTTCACTCACCCCTGTCGTTGCTAATCCTCTGAGCAGCCAAAACACAGTCACACCTACTGGTAATACCAACCCTAAACTAGCTACAACAAGACAAAACAAAATTGCAGGGATTTTCCAAATACCAAGATGAATCAATGTTGGCGATCGGTAAAATTTAGAGGTACGACTGTAGTAGGTAGCACGAGAACGAGCCTTGTATTCCAACCACAACACCAGCAATACCAAACCCACTAGCATCAAAGCTAGCGCAGCTGCTTGATTTCGGTTAAATGTATATCTGTATTGCAGAAAAATTGCCCGCGTAAATGTCTCAAAGCGCATCACCGAAGTTGTCCCAAAATCCTGCAAGGCGTTCAGTGCAACTAGCAACCCTCCTGCAACTATGGACGGACGCAAAGCAGGTAGCACGATGTGAAAAAAGGTTTCGCGCTGACTATAACCCAAACTTCTTGCAACTTCTTCAATCGTAGAATCAATCCCTTGCAATCCAGCTTGAACACTTAGTAATATATAAGGATAGGAAAAAAGTGTTAGCCCTAGAATTGCTCCAGTCCAACCGTAGATTTCTGGTAGCTCTTGTACTCCTAAAGGTTCTAACCAAAGTTGCAGCAAGCTACCCTTTGGTCCAAACGCAGCAATCAGGGCAAAACCTCCCACGTAGTCTGGTACTGCTAAAGGTAACGTAGTTGCAATCAACCACAATCTTCGCCAAGGTAAATCCGTTCGGGTCGTTAAAAAGGCAAGTGGTACTGCGATCGCAGCTGATAACAAAGTGCTGACCAAAGCCACACCCACACTATTCAGCAACACCACCAAAGTCCGAGGACGTGACACCAAAGCCCACAACTGTTCTCCTCCCACACCAGCCGTCCGTATGACCAAATAAGTTAAAGGTAACAAGATAGCCACAGATGTCAATCCCGCTGTCACTACAAGAAATAAAGGTGGCTGATGAGTTGTGATGGCTTTAAGTTTCATCGCTATGGTCAATCAAGAAAATCATCTCATTTTTGTATGTCTGACTTTCTGTTCCTGAAGTTTTGCTCGCAAAGCCTCTCGACCTGGTTTAGGGGGTATTGCTGCAATTCGAGCAAAATGTTCTCGATTCCGCTGTTCCCAATACTGCCGAATTTCTTCTGTTTCTCGCAAAATAGCTTGATACTCCGCTTCGACTTCAGTACGATTTTTTTCAATATACACTAAAGCCGCATTGACTTGTTCTTGATTGAGGTTGAGAACATCGCCAATGAATTTTCGTGGATATTGAGCCATCACATAGTCCATTACGTCATAGAGGGTGATACGTGTTCCTGCAATTGTTAGTCCCCATTCTGTACGAATGATACCTGTTTGTTCATTAGACACCGAAGCCATACCCATAGTCTCCTGAGTTCACACTTATTCTACCTGAATGCAATTCAGATGGCATCTTTAGCATACATGGGCTGATTAAGTGAACAAGATGACAAGGAAGGAAAACCGTACAGAATTTTGTACGGTTGGAAACAACAACAGACCTCAATACTGCTCGGTTAAGGGGTGTTCGCGCTCTTAGAAACCGGGTTTCTGGCACCTCAATTATTGTTAAGCGAGTAGTATTGCAACAGACTTTTTCTTTACAACAATCCTGCTTCTTGGAGTAACGTCAGCGTTCCCTTCAAATCTGATAATTTGTTCAAATCGAGATTGGGAGCTTGTAGCTTTTCAAGGGGAATTTGCTTTTGCGATACTGGGATACCTGTCACCAAGGGATATTCATAGAATTGTTCAGTAAGGAACTTCTGCACCTCTGGTCTGAGCATATAATCTACGAATTTTTCTGCATCACTTTTTTGGTCAGTTGTATTGAGCACTGCTAGACCGGCGACATTAATTAATGCTCCTGGATCGCCTCCTTGTGTATGATGTATGGCAACAGGGAAGTTAGGATCGGTTTTGGTAAACCGATACAAGTAGTAGTTATTCACTAGCCCCAAAGCAACTTCTCCCCGTCCTAAAGCCTCAACAATAGCACTATTACCACTGTAAGCTTTGGCTCCATTGGCTTTCATCGCTTTCAACCATTGCAGGGTTTTTTGGTCGCCTTGCATTAATCGCATGGCGGTTACAAATGATTGGAAAGAACCGTTTGTGGGAGCCCAGCCAACTTTACCGCGCCACTTTGGCTCGGTCAGTTGCATAACACTGCTGGGAAGCTCATTGGCTTTGACAAGCTTAATATTGTAGTCAATGACTCGCGCCCGTCCAGAAATACCAATCCATTCACCTCCAGCAGAGCGAAATTGCGGAGAGACTTTGTTTAGTAATTGTGCGGGTAAAGCTAGGGTTCTTCCTTCCCTCGCGATCGCTCCCAAAGACCCTGCATCTTGAGCGTAAAACACATCAGCACGGCTGTTCTTACCTTCTTCAATCAGGGCGATCGCTAACTCGGTAGAATCTCCATAGCGCACCTCAATATCCATCCCCAAATCTTTCTTCGCTTTTTCAATCAGGGGACTCATGATTTTTTCTTCTCGCCCGGAATAAACCGTTAGCGTTTTCGGCGCAGCTAACGCCGAAATTGCTACTCCCCAGCTTAAAACCACACCAGCTATTGCAAATGATATTTGCCGTACTCTAATTTGCACCATTACATTGACCTCCGATTTCAGGATGGAGCTACAAACAACTATCCTGAAAACTCTGTTTATATTGCAGATATATAGGTCATTAATAGATATCTTAGATAAGAATAGGTTACATTCTAGCTTGAATAAGGTTAATTTTAGGCAAAAAATAGGTTAAACTCTCTTAGAGGAATTTTTGGCGTTGTATAAAATGGGGATTTCATATCAAATCTGGTAGTATCTGAATAAAAAACCGCAGAGGACGCAGAGGACGCAGAGGGAGAGGACAGAGGAATGATTCTGATACAAACGGATTTGATATTAGACATCTGGTGAAAAAGATGTAAGGGCGTTGGCGGAGCCTTCTCGTTTGCGTAGCGTCTCCGACGGGAGAAGGGTAGGGCTGTTCGCTCCTACTAAGGCTTTCGGGTAATGCATATTTAATTTCACCAGATGTCTAATTTTCAGTTAGCTGCAAAACAACTAGTAGACTAAATTACCTGTACCACGCAGTTGACGTAGAGAATTTATACAGTAGGGACAGTCACAACCAAATAACTGAATAGCGGCGTTGCTTTCCTCCTCAGTAAAGTTCAACATGGCGATATTCTTGTCTGTTTTCCCTACGGCTAGGGTTGTGGAACGTACACTGGGAGCACTTGGCTGTCTTTCTGAATCTCGAATGCAAACAAAAGCGTAGTTACCGTGGGGATGAGTGATACAGGTACGACCATCACTGGTGTGCATTAATCGTTGGGTCGTAGTTACTGCGTGGGCGGGATTGATGACTGCTAGTGTAGACATGAGGGACGTAAAAATTGTAGAACTGGAAAGTAAATTCAGTACAAGTTTTCTGTTCATAGGTTTCTTTAGAGAAGGTGTATGAATGTTAAGGTTATTTGATTCACTATCATTACCTCAAGTGAATTTTTGCCTATAATAACTACTTTGACAAGACCCTTTTCAAAAAAGTTTCTATCTCTATCTATGTTGATTAAATTTCATCTTAAAAATAAGAAAATTCTCATATAAATTTTAAAACTTAAGTTGGATTAGGGGAAAGAGTAACTAACACCTCAATACTACTCGGATCTGCAAAAATCAGGGAGAAACCCGGTTTCTTCGAGAAACCGGGTTTCTGAAACCTTGACTATTGAAAACCATCGCAGTATTGACTCAATACTTGTCGTTAAGGGGAAATTAGAAACCCGGTATCTCCAAGATACCGGGTTTCTGGGACTCAACTATCGTGCTTCCGACAAGTACTGTTTCCCCAAACTATTCTCAATCTTGAATTAACCCAAATTTTCTGCTAAAGAACGATACAAATTAATAATATGACTGTCCGCTAAGCTGTAGTAAACATTACGACCTTCTCGGCGATAGCTGACCAACCGCATTGCTTTTAGTATTCTTAATTGATGAGAAACAGCTGATTCTGTCATTTTTGTTAGTGCAGCCAAATCGCATACACACAACTCTTGATTTGTCAAAGCTGATAAAAGTCGCAAACGGTTCGGATCTGCCAAAACACTAAATATTTCTGCCATTTGCTGTGCTTTATCTACTGGCAAAATTTGTTCTTGAATTAAGCGTACATTATCTAAATGCACAAGATGAATATCGCATTTGGGAGCCTCGGAACTTTGGTTTAACTCTGAATCTAGCTTTGTGCTGTGCTTATTAACTGTCATTTTTATATGTGCAATGGTTATCGATCTCAATTTTAACTTAAATTAAATGAGTGAACAATTGAAAAACTGTTCAGATATTGTATTAGAATAGTGGTTAAAGACTTCTCAAAACAACGGTAGCCTTTACCGACCTATGGTGTGGCTACGCAAATTTCTATCTTTAGCCCTCCTGTATCTATCCTTGTACCCCTTGTACCATGACTCAAACACCTTCCCTTAAAACCCAAACGTTGCAAATTAGTGGTATGGACTGTGGAAGCTGCGCGAAAACAATTGAAGTCAGTTTGCAGCAATTACGTGGAGTTATAGACGTATCAGTTAACTTTGCAACTGCTAAAGCCAGAATTTCATACAATCCTGAGCACGTCAGTGAAAAGACTATTTACCAGCGAATAGGGGCTTTGGGTTATGTAGTTGAGCAGAGTCATGAGTCACAATCGCACCAGCATAACTCTACTCATTCTTGTGATAGCGATCGCCCGCACCACCACCACACTCATAATGCTTCTATAACAACGCAACAAGTGCAAATTCAAGGGATGGATTGTGGTAGTTGTGCAAAGACAATAGAAGTAGGGGTACAGCAAATTAAAGGTGTGAATGAAGCATCAGTTAACTTTGCTACTGGACGGTTGGAAGTCTCTTATGACTCGCACGAGGTTAATGAAGAGACTATCTATAATCGGATTCAAGCATTAGGTTATACAGTTGAGCAAAGTTCTGAAACAACTTCTCATCACGAGACTCATGATTGTTGTCACCATGAAGACGGCGCTCATCCCATCCGCAAGCAGATTCAAAATTCCGACCCCACTAATTGGAAGTTTTGGTTCACAAATCGTCGGGGACAAAGTGTCATTCTGACAGGAATGGGGTTAGTGTTGGGTATACTGACTCAATATTTGGCTTTACCTATTTGGATAGCACGAGCTTTTTATGGTGTAGCCATAGTCATTGCTGGTTATCCGATCGCACGAGCGGGTTTGTTTGAGTTGCGCTTGCGTCGTGCTGATATGAATCTGCTGATGACCATTTCAGTCATTGGTGCGGTGATTTTAGGGGACTGGTTTGAAGGCGCATTGGTTGTCTTTTTGTTCTCTTTGGGTACAACACTACAAGTTTTTACTTTTGGTCGCACCCGCAATGCGATTCGTTCTTTGATGAATTTGACACCACCAACTGCTAGTGTCAAACGGGGAGATGGGGAAGTCACAATTCCGGTTGAAAATGTTCGAGAGGGGGAAATTTTAACAATTCGACCCGGACAGCGTATTGCTTTAGATGGTGTTGTAATTTCTGGTACTAGCGCAGTTGACCAGTCTGCGATTACGGGAGAATCAGTACCGGAAGATAAAGCCCTTGGTGATACTGTTTATGCTGGAACGTTAAATCAGACAGGGTTTTTGGAAGTGAGAGTGTCCCACACAGCTGATGATACTACTGTAGCTAAAATTATTCATTTGGTGGAAGAAGCCCAGGGAAGTCGCGCACCAACGCAGCAGTGGGTAGATAAGTTTGCAGCAATTTATACTCCGATTGTGATTCTAACAGCGATCGCTATTGCCCTAATTCCGCCTTTGGGGTTTGCTCAACCTTTTGATATTTGGGTTTACAGGGCGCTGGTGATGCTGGTGATTGCTTGTCCTTGTGCTTTGGTGATTTCTACTCCAGTATCAATTGTGAGCGCTATTGGTGCTGCAACTCGTCAAGGAGTTTTGTTCAAAGGGGGGAATGCACTGGAAACCGCTGGACACATGACGACTCTTGCTTTTGATAAGACTGGTACAATTACGCAGGGTTTACCAATTGTACAGAATATTTATGACTTTGGTGAAGTCAGTAAAAATATGGTGTTGGCGATCGCCGCTTCCATTGAGCAACGCTCAGAACATCCACTTGCTCAGGCAATAGTGGCTAAAGCTGTAGAACAAGGGATAGAATTGGAAAACCCTTCTGACTTCACGGCTTTCCCCGGTCAAGGAATTCAGGCAAATTTCGCAGAGATATTGTATCTTGTGGGTAATCGGCGGTTGTTTGTCAACAAAGGTATTGCTTTGTCGGAACAAGCAGAATCTTTGTTGGCGGAGATTGAAAATCGCGGTCAAACTCCCGTATTGGTGGGAACAACCAAAGGACTCATAGGAGCGATCGCTCTTTCTGACGGGTTGCGTTTGGAAGCACCAGAAGCATTGCGACAATTGAAGCGCTTTGGGGTGAAGCAGTTGGTTATGCTGACAGGCGATCGCAATGCTGTTGCTAAACAAATAGCCCAAGAAGTTGGAATTATAGACTATCGCGCCGAACTGTTACCTGAAGACAAACTACAAGCCATTCAACAAATGCACCGTTTTGGGGTGGTTGGGATGGTAGGGGATGGTATCAACGATGCGCCCGCGCTAGCGGCTGCAGATATCAGCTTTGCGGTTGGAGGAATTGATATTGCGCTGGAGACAGCAGATGTAGTATTGGTAGGGAGTGATTTACGACGACTAGCTTATGCAGTAGAACTCAGTCACCGTACTGTCTCTGTGATTCAACAGAATGTAGTATTTTCCCTTGTGACAAAAGCTTTGTTTTTGCTATTAGGGACATTTGGGTTTGTTGGGCTGGCGATCGCCGTTTTAGCAGATACTGGTACCTCTCTAATTGTAACTGCAAATGGGATGCGGTTATTTGGTATCAACAAACATAATCCTTAGAGACTTCCAAATAAAAAAGTCATTATTTCTTGTGGTACGGGCGAGACGCCCGTACCACAAAATGATTAATTTGTTTGTTGAAAGTCCCTTAAACTAAGCTATGACAATCTGTCCAGCCTCGGCGATCGCTTCTTGAGAAACGCGCCCGCGAAACCGTTAATTTGGGCTTAGACACAATTAGACAAAAGTAGACAAGTCTACCCAGT
>JAWQFQ010000255.1:0-13040 GCA_035967975.1 Scytonema sp. PMC 1070.18 | reverse complement strand
GTGTAGGGGTGTGGGGGTGTAGGGGTGTAGGGAAACTTACTCATGAATTCCAAAAGCAGGACTGGAATTAAGCAACACCCAAAACCAAGCCAGAGCCAATATTGTTATTAGACTCAGTAAGCGAATTAGAATTTTTTTCATAATCTTTTACACAAGAAGTGTGCGTAATAGGGTAGAGGGTACAAATAAATTCTTAGCCCCCACACCCCTACACCCTTACACCCCTACACCCTTATTTCCAATCATTTCCAATCCGGACTGTGATATCAGATTCTAAGTCACCAGTTCCTGAGACTTCAACCTGACCCAAGCCTAACATTTGTTGTATTTGTTCTCCTGCTTCTAAGTTACCTTTCTGAACAATAATTTTAGTTCCACTGCGGTCATCAGCCCAATCTGATGCTGCATAAACTTTAGCAAAACCTTTTTGTTTAAATTGATTGATAACTTTTTCCCTGAGTGTAGGGTCCCCAGAAGCATTTTGAATAGCAATTTTAAGGCTAGTTAGCGATCGCACCCGTGGTGACATGCCAGATATAGTAACTCCGGCGTAGTCATCTAGTATATCCACTCGTCCAGTCAAATCCAACCAATAGCTGTCGGGGTCTTGACTTAAACGGCTAAAGATACCTGGTAATATAGTCATTTGGAAATTATCCCGCTCTATATTCATCCCAAAGTTCACCAGCGCCATCATTTCTTCTAACTTCAAGTTGGTGTCGAAGTATTTACGCATCAGGCGCACGAGTTGAGGTAACTTGGGCAAAACGGTGGGACTGTTGAGGCGATCGCGCAACCCCATGAGCAATGCTTGCTGTCGCTGAACTCTTTCCAAATCTCCCATCCCTGCTTCACGGAACCGCACAAACTGTTCTGCTTGCTCACCATTGAGAGTTTGCCAACCACTAACTAAGTTTACCACCAAACCTCCGGTAGAGTCTTTGTATACCATTGGTTTAGGAACAAATACCTCTACCCCACCTAGCTGATCCACGAGTTGACGTAATCCACTAGTAGAAATACGGATATAGCGATCTATAGGCGCGTTGCTTAAAGTACGACTAATCACCCGTGCGGCTAAGACATGACCTCCTTGAGCATTAGCATCGGATACCTTATTCAATCCTTTTTCTGGGATCGCTATCATCGTATCTCTAGGTATCGAAAGAACCCTAACTGTTTTATTTTCTGGGTTTAGTCTCAACAGCAGCATTGCATCGCTTTTACCAGAAAAACTTTCTGGAGAACCATCCACACTACCGCGAACTGGTTCAATCCCCATAATCAAAATATTCATGGGTCGCGTTAACTGGTACTGAGAGATATTACTCCACAATTCTCCAGGTAATGGCATTTTATGGG
The DNA here is from genome assembly GCA_035967975.1 of Scytonema sp. PMC 1070.18. Taxonomy (GTDB): domain Bacteria; phylum Cyanobacteriota; class Cyanobacteriia; order Cyanobacteriales; family Nostocaceae; genus Scytonema. Next base: position 11,678 of record JAWQFQ010000255.1, on the reverse strand, counting down.
TATCTTGTCCATCTAAGCCCAGTTCGTCTTCCGTCCGATCCATGCTACTCCACAGTGGCGTCCAAAGTGCCAATGTCGATACCAGCAATCCTGATAAAGTGATTCCCACAACTATTGTCAATATCCAGAACAGCCACCGAGGTATTGTCAGCCCTAGTCTGTGGTAAAGCTGACTGGGAATAGAACCTGTAGACTTTACGTAAACAGGGGCATCATTTTCACCTTGTTTCACTCTCGCTACATCTGGCGATGGGTGTTCAATTTGAGATGTGCCCTGATTTTTTTCTGATACTTGTTTTACCACAATTATTTCCCCACTTAACCACTCCCTAGACGACATATTAATACTAGTTAAAAATCTTGCCAGTGAACTAAATCACTTATATGGCGAAATATGAAGTATCAAAAGTGAAACCAACCCCAGAGATTTTTCTGAAGATTGGCAGGAAGATAGCAATCCTGCCTTTTTCTCCATGAATACATTTAAGGGCTTGTACCCCTTTGACTGTCTTAAACTCCATGCTGAACACCTTTATACTTCATTACTTCTTTTTGTCACAGTACACTTGTAGTGTTCTTTAGTAATTTTTTATGACACGATGACTAAGCCGTTGTTCCCTGTCATCCTTGCTGGTGGTAAAGGTGAACGTTTTTGGCCCCTCAGTCGCCAAAATCGTCCGAAGCAATTTTTAAGCCTTGACGGTAGTAACCGAAGTCTCCTACAGGCTACTGCTGACCGACTGCTTCCCCTGACAGATGGTTGGGATTCTTTATGGGTAATCACTTCCCGTCAAATCGCGCAGGGAGTAAAAGAACAACTACCCGAGCTGCCATCTGACAATTTACTCATTGAGTTACAGGGAAGAGATACTGCCGCTGCAGTTGCTTGGGCAAGTTTGGAAATTAAAAAGCGTTACGGAGAAGACGCCATTATTGGCTTTTTCCCTGCAGACCATTGGATTGCTGACCAACAAGCGTTTGCAAACACTATAGATGCTGCTATGCAGCTAGCGATAAGCAAAGAGGCGATTGTTACTATGGGGATTAAGCCAACCTTTCCATCAACTGGTTACGGCTACATAGAACAGGGTGAAAAGCTCGGTAGCTTTAATGAGTTGCCAGCTTATCACGTTAACCGCTTTACTGAAAAGCCTGACCGTCAAACGGCAGAGAATTTTCTGGCTACGGGACGCTTCAGCTGGAATAGCGGTATGTTTGTTTTTCGGGCTGGTGTTGTTCTTGAGGAACTGCATACCCATGCACCCGAAATCATCGAGCCGATAGAAAAACACGGTCCCGATATTTACCCTGAGCTACCTAAGAAGAGTATAGACTATGCCTTAATGGAAAAGACAGGTCTGGCGTATGTTATTCCCGCAGAATTTGGTTGGGATGATTTGGGCGATTGGAATGCGATCGAGCGCTTACTGAAAAAAGAAGACCATCCCAACGTCGATCTGGGTAACCATGTAGCATTGGATACACAGGGCGCGATTGTTTATTCTTCAAACGAAGAAGACGTGATTGTTACCATCGGGTTAGAGGATATTGTGATTGTACGCGATCGCAATGTCACTCTAGTTGTCAAAAAAGATCGTACTCAGGAAATCAAACAGGTGCTCAAAACCTTACAGAGCGATCCCCGATTTACCAACCTACTGTGAAATCTAAACCTTGAGTAAGAAGTTACAGGAGTGCATTCTTGAGTATATCTTGTAATTATGAATTATGAAAATTTTCATAATTCATAATTCATAATTCATAATTTCCCCCTATGTTCCTAACCCAAACTGTTCCACGTCAAAGAGAAATCATTGAAGTTCTGCTTCGCAACGGCTGGGACTATATGCGGCGACTCATCACTGTTGGTAAAGCTGACGAACCCCAGCTACCCACACCAGCCGTATTGAAAAATATTCTGGTAGATTTGGGACCAGTTTATGTGAAGTTAGGTCAACTGCTTTCTACCCGTCCAGATTTACTCAGCGCATCTTATATTGAGGAATTATCCACACTGCAAGACGAAGTTCCGCCAGTTCCTTGGGCAGATGTAGAAGTTTTGATACGTAAACAACTGAAACGTCCTTTGGAAGAAACATTTTCCACAGTTAATGCGATCCCCGTAGCTGCTGGTTCTATTGCTCAAACACACCGGGCTACACTTGCGGATGGTCGGGAAGTAGCGCTTAAGGTACAGCGACCAGGAATTGATATTATTGTTGCCCAAGATATCGCCCTTATTCAAGGTATTGCCGATTTAGTGGCTCGTACCGATTTTGGGCAAACCTATGAAATCAAATCCATAGCGGAAGAATTTACCAAGGCACTAGAAGCAGAGTTAGATTTTACACGAGAAGCCAGTTTCACTGACCAGTTGCGGCGCAATTTATCCCAAAGCCGATGGTTTGACCCTAAGCAATTAGTTGTGGCTGAAATTTATTGGGATTTAACGACACCAAAATTAATGGTGATGGAATGGTTGGATGGAGTTCCAATTCTGTCAGCACAGTTGAACAGCAGCAACAATGGGAAAGATCCTGCGGCTGAACGTCAAGCAATTACGAGTCTACTTTTTCGGGCTTTCTTCCAGCAACTGTACATTGATGGCTTTTTCCACGCCGATCCCCATCCAGGAAATTTGTTTTATCTCAGAGACGGTCGCGTTGCTCTTTTAGACTGTGGGATGGTGGGACGTCTCGATCCCCGCACCCAGCGGATATTAACAGAAATGTTACTGGCAATTGTAGATCTTGATGCCCAACGGTGTGCTCAATTAACGTTGCAATTAGCAGATGCATCTGAGCCAGTCGTGATGTCCCGACTTGAGAATGATTATGACCGGATGCTGCGTAAGTATTATAACATGAGCTTGTCTCAACTTAATTTTAGTCAAATCATTTATGAACTTTTGCAAGTAGCTCGCAACAACAGAATTCGTTTGCCCAGCAACATGGGTTTATATGCTAAAACTTTAGCTAACTTAGAAGGCGTGGCGCGGGGCTTTAACCCAGAGTTAAACTTTATCGACGAAATTCAGCCATTGCTGACGGATTTGTTCCGCAGACAGTTGGTAGGGGATAGCCCAGTGCGATCGCTCCTCAGAACAGCCTTGGATCTAAAAAGTCTCTCCTTACAATCTCCCCGACAGGTAGAGTTGCTGCTCGACCGAATCACCTCAGAAACTCTCCAATGGAATATATCAGTCAGAGGTTTAGATGGTTTGCGTCGTACCGCAGATGATGCTGCCAATCGTCTCTCTTTCAGCATTTTAGTTGGTTCGCTCATCATGGGTGCAGCCATTATTTCTAGCAACGCCCGGACAACACAACTCTCATTATTAAGTAATGTGTTGTTTGCTGTCGCTAGTTTCTTAGGACTGTGGTTGATTGTTAGTATCTTGCGATCTGGTCGTTTGAGGTAGAAGAAAGGGTGTGGACCTCAGCCACCCAGTTCATCAGGATTAATACCTCGTTGTTGAAGTAAATCCCGCAGAGCTTGCAGTTCAGCTTGCGCTTGCTCTGCACGCAGGCGTTCTTGTTCTGCGCGTTGACGTTCTTGCTCTGCGCGTTGACGTTCTTGTTCTGCTGTTGCTTGAGCTTGCTGTTGTTGTTGAGCTAATTCCAAAAAAGTGAGAAACGGTTGACCATCAGAGCTATATATTTGGAATTTGTTTTCGGACAATTCAAATCTTATCCCTAGGCGAGGACTTACCCAACCAGCTATCTGGTCAATCGGTTCTAATCGTGAATTACGATGCTGCCAACCTGTTAATTCTACTACATCTGGTTCATATAAATAGTATTCTTCTACACCACGGCGCTCGTAAAATTGGAATTTTTTTACCATATTTGATGGACGGTTACCTGGCGACCAAATTTCAAACACCACTTGGGGGGGGATATTGTCCTCTAACCACTGTTGATAAGACCCTCGGTATCCTTTTGGTCTGCCAAAGACAACCATAACATCTGGTGCAAGACGCACCTTGTTCTCTCCTTCTTGGGGATACCACAACAGATCGCCTGCAACAAATACATTCGGGTCGTTGGCGAACAATAGTTCTAAATTTTCTTTAATCCACACAATCAATTCAAACTGTTCTGTGTTGTCTGCCATTGGCTGTCCGTCGCTGTCGGGATAGATAATGTTTTTTTGGGTGGAAGATGGTAATTGGGTAACCATTGCTGTAGTTCCTATTCAGTGAGTGGCATTGTCAATTTTAACAATCGCCCACATCCGCAGAGAGTTTACTTGAAAGCACCCTACAGGTAGCGATTGCGACTTGTTATGGATGAAATATTCACTCTTCCCCTCAGACCCGGTCGTTGTTAGGGCTCTCAACCGTTCGCCCCTACAGCCTGTAAACAATGTTAAACCTTAGGTATATTGTTTATACAACTACAAAATAGGTAGGGTTAGTTGCCCAGTTCTATTTTTCATTAGCTCTTATGTCTCCAGAATCGCCTGTCTATCAAGCTTCTAGCGCAAGCAGTGCCACAGATTACGGTATAGTCTCAGTCCATAACTTAACTAAAGTTTATCCTGTGGCTGTGAAAGAACCGGGCATTGCAGGAACAATTACCCACTTTTTTCGCCGCACCTACCGAGAAGTCAAAGCGGTTCAGGATGTCTCTTTTGAGATTTCACCTGGTGAGGTTGTAGGATTTTTAGGACCAAATGGCGCAGGTAAAACAACGACCCTCAAAATGCTGACGGGACTCATTCATCCTTCTAGCGGACACGTTAGAGTCGCAGGACACGTTCCGTTTCGCCGTCAAGAAGCATTTTTGCAAAGAATTACCTTGGTAATGGGGCAAAAACAGCAATTGTTGTGGGATTTACCAGCGATTGATTCTTTAAAGATTAACGCAGCGGTTTACAATATCCCTGATAGGGAATTCCGTCAGCGTGTGGGAGAGTTAACTGAAATGCTATCTCTACACGGTAAACTGACCCAACCTGTGCGAAAACTGTCTCTGGGTGAACGTATGAAGGCGGAGCTCTTAGCCGCACTTTTGCACCGCCCTCAAGTGCTGTTTTTGGATGAACCAACTCTAGGGCTTGATGTTAATGCTCAAGTTGGCGTGCGTGACTTCTTGCGGGAGTACAATCAACGTTATCAGGCGACGGTGCTATTAACGAGCCATTACATGGCAGATATTACTGCTTTGTGTCACCGGGTACTGCTTATTCACCAAGGAAGTTTGATGTACGATGGTAGCTTGGATGAACTGCTAGAACGTTTTGCACCCTATCGGGAAATTCATCTAGAGTTAATCAATCCCGTACCAAAAGAAAAACTGATGTTCTATGGCGATGTGCGACAGATTGAAGGGCGATCGGTTTGTTTTATGGTGCAACAAGAAGCACTCACGCGCACGGTTTCCCGTATTCTTGCGGATTTAGATGTCGTAGATTTAACTGTGACAGAACCGCCAGTGGAAGAAGTGATTGGACGAGTTTTTCAAGCAGGCGTTGTAAAAGAATTATGAATGCTGAATTATGAATTATGAAGTATTTTATAACTCATAATTCATAATTCATAACTCATAACTCATAACTCATAATTCATAACTCATAACTCATAATTCATATGAAAATTTGGAGAAGTATCCGAACATTTCTTGTTATCTACTATGCCTATATGCTTGAATATAGGGCAGAACTTATTTTATGGGTATTGGCAAATTCTTTACCAATTATTCTTATGGGAGTGTGGATAGAGGCAGCACAAGGAGGAAAATTTAATCTCACTCCTGTCGATTTTGCCCGTTACTTTATCTCTGTTTTCTTAGTACGTCAATTTACTGTGGTCTGGGTGATTTGGGAATTTGAAAGAGAGATAGTAGAAGGAAAACTGTCACCTCGATTGCTACAACCTATCGATCCAGCTTGGCATCATGTTTTTTCTCATGTTTCAGAAAGGGGAGCACGTTTACCATTTGCTGGTTTACTTTTGATAATGTTTTTTGTTCTCTATCCCAAGGCTTTTTGGATACCAAGTTTAACTAAATTTTTGTTATTTTTGCTAGCAGCAGTTCTAGTTTTTGCTATGCGCTTTGTCATTCAGTACACTTTTGCAATGTTGGCTTTTTGGACAGAACGAGCTAGTGCTATAGAGAATGTGTGGTTGTTGTTTTATTTATTTTTGTCAGGGATGATTGCACCTTTGGATGTTTTTCCAGAACCAGTAAGGGCGATCGTACTTTGTACACCTTTTCCCTATATGGTTGATTTTCCTGCAAGTTTGCTGGTAGGGCTACCTGTAGATCTGACGCGAGGATTTTTGTCAATCATCGGTTGGTTTTTGCTGTTTTTAGGTTTGAACCGCATACTTTGGCGACATGGATTAAAACGTTACTCAGGTATGGGAGCATGATGTCTGAGTCAAAGCTTGGTTGATATTGCGGCGATCGCCTTTTAATTCGCCATCGCCTGAGTCCAGTACTGAAAAGTTTTGTAACCGATTAATTGACTTTCCTCATTATAAATTTGTTCTAAACATTGATAGAATGCTCGTGCATAACTTTCGCATCCCAGTATTATTAAACACTTGATAATACGAGTGATGCGAAGGTAGTTGTGATTGCCAAAATTTATCCACTCTTCCTTGCGTATTACATAGTTTTCTGCTTTTTTTACAACAAAATGACCATTTTCTAAACTGTCTTGCAGTCCGTAAAACTTTAGCATAACAGTCAAGGATTGTAATAAGTTTTTTTGAAGACGGATGTCAGTGTGAAACTTTTGAATCACTTCATCGTTAAGGATAGGCGCGTATAAATTAAACGAGCTTTTCTCCTTCAGGGGAAATAACCATTGAATGTAGTTGTGAGTATATTCCAATCTATCAAAATCCCAAGCCCATATTTCATCAATCATACGTCCCTCTGTATCTGGCTGTTCTGACAAATAAAAAGGGACAATTGTAGCAGTCAGTTGTTTTTCATCTTTCATATCAGTTTTGAAAATGCGAAAAGAAGCTAATTACCCCTGTGTTTTTAATATATAATGTTTGCAAGCATAACTCGGCGATGGTTTGCTATACAACATCTCCTGCTTTCTACTAATTAGCAAGGTACTGAGCTAAAGCATGAGCGATCGCACAAACCATGTTACCTCTACTTTCTGGGGTTATGTGCAAAACAGTAATGTTGTTACTGCTGGCGGCGATGTCCAACTCACGCTAGCAAATGGGGCTGTACTCTCCGTCCGACAAGAAGACTGGGTTGATTTTTCCGATTTAATTACGAAAATAACTCAAAGATTGATTGGTCGAGGCTTCGTCTTTGAGAAGGTAGCTGATTTCATCCAAAGTAACCCCCGTGGCTATTTTCGCGTGATTGCGGATGCAGGTTTGGGTAAAACGGCGATCGCTGCTGAATTAACCAAACGCTACCGTGCAGTAGCTTGTTTTATCAGCACCAGTGAAAACCGTACTCAGCCAGAACGGATAATCAACATCCTCAGCGTTCAGCTGATTGCTCGTTATGCCCTCCCCTACAACTCTTTACCAGTGCGAGCAGGCGAAACGTCCGATTGGTTTTATCAAAGGCTAAGAGAAGCGGCTAGTCAACCAGAGAATCGACCTGTTGTCGTCATTATAGATGCTATCGATGAAGCCGATGCACCAGCACCCACTCGCAACTGGCTTTACTTACCACGCGATTTACCGCAAGGAGTCTATATTATTCTCACCCATCGCCCTGGTGATTATCTTTTAACAACAGTTCCAAACTTACCTTCTTCAGAACAAGTGATTACCAGGGACGATCCAAAACAGCAGTCTGACATTGAATTGCATTTGCGTTCTCAAGCAGAAAAACCTGAGATTCATCAGCTATTGGAGAAAAGCACACCATCAATTTCCGTAGAGGAGTTTGTTGCTGAGTTACAAAAAGCTAGCCAGGGTAATTTTATGTACCTAGAATACGTACTGGCTGATATTATAGCTGGAAACTCAGGCTTCAATCCTTTAAATTTGAAAGAACTACCTCAAGGACTTAGGGGGTATTACGCACAGTTCTGGTCAGGTATGGAAGCTGTGCGGCATAAAGAAGGTTGGCAAGACTGGAATAGCTTGTATTGCCCAATTATTGAACTACTCGGTGTTGCACTCGAATCCGTGAGCGTACAATGGCTTGCTGACCATATTCGCCGTGATGCTCATGAAATTCGTGTCAGAGCATTGCAGTCGTGGCAAAGATTTCTAAGCCAAAATCGGTGCGAAAGCATAGAAACTTGGCGGCTAATTCACCAGTCCTTTGCGAACTTCCTTGAAGAAAAAGTGGATTTAACCGCAACCCATCGGCGTGTAGTTGAATACTACCTGACACAAGGGGAACCTTGGAAAAAGCATGGTGGCTACGCTGACCGCCATCTCAGTACTCACCTAACCCTAGCTAGTTTATGGGATGAATTCGCCAATCAGATTGATTCACTTCAATGGCTTAAACCCGATAGTCTAGAAGCTATAACCAATCGCATTGCAACAGGCATTCACACAGAAAGTGACCTTGCAGCATTACGTCGTGAACTAACGGCTAGTGATAAGCAGCAAGTGATTCAGTACGGTAAGTATAACATTAATATAGGACAGGGGCAAGATATTCATATTGGCGATCGCGTTTACCAAGGAGTCAGTGCTGCCGCTATCCAAGAACTGTTTCGGGAGGCACTCAACTTAGTTGTGAGACCAATCCGCTTCATTCTATCAAGATTATCAATTCCAGAACTACTAGAATTCTCACAAAGTGGAAGACCCGGTCTTCGCCGGGGAGGGGGTAGCCGGGATTTAGGTTTGGAAAAAGGACAAAATAAGTATCTCACAGCTTTGGTGCCTGAAGTGACTTTAGGCACAGAAAAAACACCATTTGTCATAGGGTTAACACTCAGTACACATCCCACATTCTGGTTTTATGTTCCCTATCAACCCATCCCACTGCGTGATGTTAGGTTTGTGCTATTTGATGAAGACGAAGATGATGTTTACGAAGAAACTCTGCAATTTACTGATACACCAGGGATTGTGAGCATTAAACTTCCAGAAACAGTGACACCACTGGAAATTGGTCAGAACTACCGTTGGATCTTTTCTTTCATTTGCAATCCGCGCAACCGTTCTGCTGATGATGTTGTCACAGGGTGGGTAAAGCGAATACTCATAGATCCCGGATTAAAAAGTCAGTTAGAGTCAGTCACAACACAACGAGAGCGTATATTGCTTTATGCCACTAACGGTCTATGGTACGATGCCATTAGTGCTTTGGCACAACTCCGTTGCTCTCAACCACAGGATGAGGTCATTCAAGATGACTGGTATAATTTGTTACAATCTGTTCATTTGGGAGACGTAGCATCAGAACCCATAGTTAGCTGATGTCCTGCAAAACTCATTTGTCAATACAGTTATAAAATTATTGATACTCGCCTTGCAATACAAAAGCAGCCCAGTAATAAGGCTCTTGCCATTGCTTGTGCTCCCACATTTCTAATTGAGTTGCTCGGAGTGCCTTTGTCGGTGATAGCCCTTCCTGCAAAATTCCTCGGTAAAACCTACCCATAAATTCTGCTGTTGCTAAATCGTTAACGCTCCATAAACTTACTACCACCCGCCTTGCTCCTGCATACATTAAACCTCTTGTCAAGCCCACAATCCCCTCACCTTTTACCTCCTTGCCTTCTGCTGTACGACAGCCACTGAGAACCACCATTTCGGCTGGCAAATTTAGGTTGAAAACATCTGGTGTCAGTAAAAAGCCTTCTTTTAGTTCTTCTCCCTGTTCATTAATTAAGGACAACGCAATTCCTGACAGTTCTGGATGAATGTCGTTGTAAAACCCATGAGTAGCAAAATGCACGTAGCGGTATTGGCTTAGCTGGGGACTAGTAGCAGTCTCTCGACTAGCATCAAAATCTAGTGCTAGTAATGAGGATTCTTTTGGTACCAGTTTCTGAATTTCCTCAGCTTCTAAGCGTGAGAAGGGCAAACGTGCAAACAGCCGTTCTCCATCTCTACAACTAATGTCAAGAGTAACCAGTTCAAGAGGTTGCAAACTTGGGGATGTCTGAGTTTGGCTGGTAACTGCTTGAACTGAGGCGTTAACTCGTTCATCTGTTTTGTCAAAAACTGGATCTGCTAACACGGCAACTGTTTTAGTCACGCAGTTAGTTTCAGTTCGATCGCGTCGAATCTGAGTGAGAGTTGAAGCACTTGGTAGACTAACAATTTCGTGTTCAACAAACATGGGTTTGATGTCGGGGGAAAGAGGATCTAACAAGGTGCTAAAAGGCACATATCTTTGCAGGGCACCATCACTTACAACTAGGAGCTGTTTGCATCCCAAGAGCGGTGTTACTGGTTCTAAAAGCATTTGACTCAAAACCTTTGTAATTTTTGCTACCTTTTTCGTTTTTTCCCTCTTTTCGGGTACTGTTAAATATTCATAGAATTCCCGCGCTGTAGCTTCAATATCTGAGCTTTTGGGCAATTCATGACTGGTGATAGAAGTTGATGTTATTCCCCACAGATAGCTATGCTCATCACCAAGCCAGTAGGATAAGAGAACAGTTTGGTTATCCACTACCTGTCGTTGAATTTCTTCAGCACTCAGGGGCAGAGGATATTTCAGGGCAGCATAACGTGGGCTTTTGATGCGGATTTCGGCTTCAACTTCTCGCAACTGTGTCTGAAGTGAATTAATCTCTTTTCTGAAACATTCCATCTGCGTTATTTCCGCTTCTTCTATCTCTTCCGGAAGTCTGCCTTGAAGTAATTTTTGTAGGGCTTGAGTCTTGGAAGCAAGTTGCTGCTGTAGCTGACGTTCAGAATCACGCAGTTTGGGGTCTACTCCTTGCTGAATATCAGCACGCGCCTCTTCTAGCAACTCAACAAGACTGCGAGCGCGAGCGCGTTCTGAGACCTCCAATGCTTTCACTGCATACCCTACTGTAGGGTTTTTTTGGTGCAGTTGCATCAGCAAATCAATGTAAAATTCGTAGTAGTGACGTACAGAAGCAAGGTAGGAAGCTCGGAGGTCTTGGCTAATGACTTTGGTGCGTAAGGTTTCAATAGTTGCAATAGCAGATTCAATTTGGGCTAAAGCTTCGTTGAAATTACCAAGATTGCGTTCAGCAACGGCAAGATTGCGATGTGTAGTGACAGTGCCGGAAATATCCCCTACTTGCTGTTTGATGGGCAAAGCTTCGTTGTAATATTCCAATGCCTGCTGAAACAAACCTAAATAAGAATAAACAACACCAATGTTGTTGAGGGTTATAGCCTCCCCACGGCGATCGCCTACCTCTTGTCTAATTGGCAGCGCTTGCTCATAGTAATCTAGTGCCTGCTGAAATTCGCCCAAATCGAAGTAAACGACTCCAATGTTATCGAGAGTTTTAGCAACTCCAGTGCGGTTACCAATAGCAAGCCATAATTGCAGGGCTTGTTGGTAATAGTCTAGGCTCAGCTGTTTCTTGCCCAGAGTATCATAAACCGCAGCAATGTTAGTGAGCGCAGTGGCTTCACCACGGCGATCGCCCACTTCCTGTCGGATTGGCAGTGCTTGAGTGTAGTATTCCAGTGCTTGCTGAAATTCACCTAAATTGGAGTAGACACCGCCTATGTTATTAAGAGTAACAGCTTCCCCACGTCGGTTGCCTACTGCACGCATTAGTTC
>JAWQFQ010000254.1:0-13047 GCA_035967975.1 Scytonema sp. PMC 1070.18 | reverse complement strand
GGTGTGGGATGTGGGGGTGTGGGGGTGTAGGTGATAATGTATTTCCCTTACACCCTTACCCCCCTACACCCTTACACCCTTAACAACATTCTGACTGCTGTTTCTATGTCGGGTTGTTTAACTAAAGATTCTCCAATTAGGACAGCTTCAGCTCCTGATGTAGCAACTGCGGCTAAGTCAGCGGATGTGTATAAACCAGACTCACTGACAACTGTGATGTTTAAGTTTTGCAACTTTTCGCGACGTTGTGTGAGTAGGGAATGAGTTGTTTGTAGGTCAACGGTAAAGTCTTCAAGATTGCGGTTGTTAATTCCTACCAATTGCACATTTGGTAAAGCTAACACGCGATCGAGTTCCGCTAGGGTATGCACTTCGATTAAAGCTTTCATACCTAGATTGTGAGCAATCTGTTGAAAATCTTGGAGCTTTTCGTCAGATAAAATAGCAGCAATTAACAGTATGGCATCTGCACCGCTGACTCTTGCTCGATAAATTTGGTAAGGGTCAATGATAAATTCTTTACATAATAGAGGTAATGCTACATTTTGTCTCACTATCTGGAGATTATGAAAACTACCCTGGAAAAACTTTTCATCAGTTAGCACTGATAAACAGCTAGCACCGCCTCGTTCGTAAGCTTGAGCAATCTCCACTGGGTTAAAGTCTGCACGAATCACTCCCTTACTGGGTGATGCTTTTTTGACCTCTGCAATTAAGCTGGGTTTCTTGGGGTTTGTTCGTAAAGCTAAAAGAAAATCGTGGGGTGAAGGAACAGCGCTGACTTGATTTTTTAATTCTGCTAAAGGGAGTTGTTCTTTGTTTTGGGTAACTTCTTTTTGTTTGTACAGTACGATTTCTTCGAGAATATGGCGGGGTTTTTTTGATGGTGCGATCGCTTGGTTATCTGTTTGACGCATGGTACTAAATTGGGAGATTTGATGAAAGAACCGTTCCAGACGCTCCAGAACACACAGGAGAGGTGGGGGAAATTCTTCACTACACCCCACACCCCATACCCTACACCCTAATTACACTGCTGCTACGGGAGTGGGTTTTGTGGCTGTGAATGAACAGACGACATTTTTAATCATTTCTAAACCGACTCCACCTGCTAGAGTCATAATGGATTCTGGGTGGAATTGAACAGCGGCGATGGGTAATGTTTTGTGTTCGATTCCCATAATTACGCCGTCTTCTGACATGGCTGTTACCTTGAATTCTGTAGGGAATGTTTCAGGTAGAGCGTATAAGGAGTGGTATCTACCTACTTCAAAAGATTCTGGTAAACCAGAGAATGTGACAGAATTGGAATCGACGACGGAAACACGGGATACTTTACCATGCTGTGGGTAGTTGAGAATTCCTAATTGACCTCCGTGGGCTTCTACGATTCCTTGTAATCCTAAGCACACACCAAATAGGGGTATGTTGCGTTTTTTGCAAGCTGCGATGGTTTCTGCTACACGGAAATCACTGGGTCTACCGGGTCCGGGGGATAGGACAACGAGGTCTGGACGTTCGGCGTCAAAGACTGTTTCTGCGAAACCGTGACGCAGTGTGATGACAGTTGCTTCTGTTTGACGGATGTAATTTGCTAAGGTATGAACAAAAGAGTCTTCGTGGTCAATGAGTAAGATGCGCTTACCAGTTGCTACTTTGGGTTGTGGATGGTCAGGTGTGGTGGTGTTTTGAGCGCTTTGTCGCGCCTGTTTGAGGGTCTGGAACAGCGCAGCGGCTTTGGTCATTGTTTCTTGGGCTTCTGCTTCTGGGTCTGAATCGTAAAGAACTGTTGCACCCGCACGCACTTCTGCAATTGAGTCTACCAACCGCATTGTTCTTAATATCAGACCTGTGTTTAAGTCACCGTTAAAAGTTAAATACCCAACTGCGCCACCATACCAACGTCGGGGGCTACGTTCGTGTTGTTCAATAAATTGCATCGCCCAGCGTTTTGGTGCGCCTGTGACTGTAACCGCCCACAGATGGGTCAGAAATGCGTCCAAGGCGTCAAATTCGGGTCGCATTATGCCTTCAACGTGGTCTACTGTGTGGATTAAGTGGCTGTACATCTCAATTTGACGACGACCAATGACTCGTACTGACCCTGGTTCGCAGATGCGGGACTTGTCGTTACGATCTACGTCAGTACACATGGTGAGTTCGGACTCATCTTTGCGCGAATTCAGAAGTTTTTGGATTTGAATTGCATCATCAATAGCATCTTTCCCACGACGGATGGTACCACTAATAGGACAGGTTTCAACTCGTCTGCCTTCCACGCGTACAAACATTTCTGGAGATGCACCAATGAGATACTCTCCACCCAAGTTTAAAATGAAACCGTAGGGGCTGGGATTGATTTGCTGTAGAGTTCGGAACAAAACAGTTGGCGCACTTTCGCAGCTTTGGAAGAAGTTTTGACTGGGGACAACTTCAAATAAATCGCCGCGACGGAAGTAGTCGAGTGCTTTGGTAACCTGTTGTTCGTACTCTCCTTGTTCGTGGTCACAGGCTTGTTGTGGGGTAAGACGCCTACCTCTATAATCAATGATGTCACCGTTGCGAGGCATACTCCTAGTGCTACCAAACTTGGTGACAAATTCATATTGGAAGCGGTATGCACTTTGCTGGTAGTGGTCAACAATCACCAGCTCATCTGGAAGATACAATACCAAATCCCGTTGGTCATCAGCACGTTTTAGCGACTTTGGCATTTGCTCGAATTGGAAAACCAAGTCGTAGCCAAAAGCACCATACAGCCCTAAGTGCTCATCTTCTTCACTGTAAAATGCTTGTAAAATATCGCGGACGATGGTAAAGGCGGATGGTTGTCTGCTTCTTTCTTCTTCGGAAAAGAACTGTTCTGTTGGTCGGACAGAACCAGTGACATAGTTATCTTGCTGGCTAATTTCCTGCAATTGTGAGTTGTGGGTCAGGAGTTCTGTCAAATATGGAAGCAGAACTTTACCTCGCTCATTATGTGCTGTCAGTGTAAAGTTGTTTTCGCGAGTGACAAGTTCCAAGGGTGGATTGACAAAGCCAATTTCCCATCTTTTGTAGCGTCCTGGGTATTCATAGCTACTCTTGAAGACGCCTCCCCTTTGAGAGTCAAGACGAAGTAAAACTTCTTCAATCCCAGTTTCTCTGGAGGTTTGAGTTACAGAACGCGATACGAAAATTCCACCTTTAGTCGTGTAGCAATGTATATCTAAATTCACTGGTAATGCCTCCCTCATTGATTAATAACAGTTCTAAATGAAATGTAATATTTTTGTCAGGACTGCTAATAGCTCATAGCTAATAGCTAACAGTAAAAAAGCAATCAGCAATCAGCCACTAGCAATTAGCCATTAGCAATTAGCAATTAGCAATTAGCCATTAGCCATTAGCCATTAGCCCTTACATAAACTTGGGTCGGTGCTGTCGTTGTGAAAGGTAATCGATTCCAACGACCAAAGAATTGTGCAAAAGGAGCAATTTCTTGCATAAGTTCTTCAAATGCTTCCAGTGTTAGAGATTGAGGTCCATCGGAAAGCGCTTTTGCTGGATTGGGGTGGGTTTCTATCATCAGGGAGTCTGTTCCTGCGGCGATCGCTGCTTTTACCATTGACGGTACGAACTGTGATTTACCTGTCGCATGACTGGGGTCAATCATGATAGGTAAGTGAGTTAGGGTACGCAAAACTGGGATGACAGAGAGATCCAAAACATTGCGGGTGTACTTTTGGTCAAAGCTGCGAATACCCCGTTCGCATAAAATCACGTTGGGATTACCACTCGCCAAAATGTACTCAGCCGCCATCAACCATTCTTCAATGGTTGCAGACAATCCCCGCTTTAATAATACAGGCTTATTGATAGCACCCACCTTCTTTAGGAGAGGGAAATTCTGCATATTTCGAGCCCCGATTTGTACCACATCTGCGACTTCTGCAACTTTTTCCAAATCAGCAGTGTCCATGACTTCGGTGATAATTCCTAGTCCAGTGGCTTCCCGTGCTTTCGCTAACAAACCTAAAGCACTCTCACCGTGACCTTGGAAAGCGTAAGGAGATGTGCGGGGTTTGTATGCACCTCCCCGTAGAAACTGCGCTCCAGCAGCTTTGACAACTAGCGCTGTTTCTACAATCATATCTTCGTTTTCGACGGAACAAGGACCCGCAACAATGACAAGAGGACGATTTTGACCAAAGGTGACAGATCCTCTTGGGGTGGGGACAACAACTTCACTGGGTTCTCCATGACGGTACTCTAAAGACGCCCGTTTAAAGGGTTTCTCGATTCGGAGAACCTGTTCAATGAAGGGGCTGATTTGTTGGACGTGTTCGGGATTGAGACCCGCAGTCTTACCCACCAAACCAATGACGATTTTATGCTTACCTTGTATTTGTTCTGGATTTACGTCCCAACTGCGGAGCTCTTGAATGATGCGCTCAATTTCTTGTGTTGGTGTACCGGGTTGAAGAACAACAATCATGACTGAAAACCTCTTATAATTTTAATTATTTGTCTACTTTGTGGGTTTTTCTACTTGACAAAAAGATAGTTTTACGTATGAAGTCCAAGTTTTCGTTCGCGATGAATGACTACAGTCTTGGTTTTTCATTTTCCGAAACCGTCGCGATCGCAAAAGTCTGAAAAAGTCAGTCCTTAAGGTCAGAAAAAGACATATTGACTCATGAACAAGGTCAGAAAAAGTCAGATGACGGAATCAGTTTGTAGGCTCAAATATGCACCCTTCCTGGTTTTCACCAGTTTGTCAGTTGCGGACAATTCAATCGCTTATTGTTTCATATGAGTGAGTTTTATTTTTTATGCACTGGATTGGGGAGTAAGAAATAAAAACTGTACGAAAGATGATTTTCATAAATTAATTGTATTATTTATGACATAAATATCTTGTTACAATTGATAACAAATTCGTAGAGACGATGCAGACAAAGTCTCTACAAGCACATACGATTCTACAATAGAGCTATTACCATAGTTGTAAAAGTTTTAATTTCAGTAGTCCATTCAGAAAAGTTAAGGAATAATAAGGTAGCCATTGACTTAATAATTGACTAAAAATACTTAACTTTTTCAACAACTGTACGGTTGTAAGACCGCCCCCTAATACTCTGTCAAGTTTTAATTGAGGGATACTTATTATAAGTTTGTAGTTGCGCTGTCTTGTCTTCTCAAGAGCGGAGACACTACGCGTAGCTTGCTTCCACGCGGAGCGTCTCGTTCGCGGAGCGTCTCGTTCGCGGAGCGTCTCGTTCGCGGAGCGTCTCGAAGAGAAGAGAAGAGAAGAGAAGAGAAGAGAAGAGAAGAGAAGAGAAGTGGTAAGGGACGCTACGCGAACGTATGCATCACCATTACGAACCTCTCAAAATAACATTGACGAATTACGAATCCAAGGTAGCGCTTGACACTGCACTACTTCCTTTCCACTGAAAGATTACCGTTGTGGACCAGCTTAACTGGTCTTTCCTCCCTGTTAAGAGTTCCCTTCTTGTTCAAATAAATAAACTAGGTGATACCTTAAAATATTCGCTCAATGCTTTAGCCTGAGCTTTACTAACCGAACGCTTACCATTCACCACCTCAGACACTACACCACTAGAACCGATGATTCCTACTAAATCGGCTTGATGAGTTCCACTTGCTTTCATAATATGTTGAAGAATTTCATGAGGTGCAGATTGTTCCATCGGATAATTTTCCGTCTCATAAGCTTCAATTAATATCACAAGTAACTTATGTAAAGCTTGCTCCTCTGGAGTGCGATTCTTCTTAAAAGTTAGCTCTTCTACTACTTTTAAAATACGTTCGTACTCTGACTCCGTTTCAATTGCAATAGGAATCACTTCTGATACTTTTAAGCTGAACATAGTTGAACATCACTGCACAACTCAGCTATGACCTCATTAGCAGAAACAGTCCTAAAAGATTGCGATAGGTATTTTGGTCAAAAATAAGGGTCAGCCCCTTCGGGGAAGTCAAAAGTCAAAAGTCAAAAGTCAAAAGTCATTTTTCCACTTGTCTTTTAAATGCATTTATCTTTAATTATTTGAGTATATTTGTAAATAAACTAAAATTACTTAGCTTTATCCTCTCATTTTGAGAGGAAAATGTCAAGTAACAGTTTGCTACTAAAGTGAAGTAACCTTGTCAAATTCAAGTTAAATATCATTAGGTATAGTTCATTGTGTCCGAGTTACAAATTTTCCAGGACTTATGACATCAAAGACTCTGAACTTCTTCAACCTCAATTTCCTGCTGCCATTTTCTGTGATGGATCGTTATCTTGCAAGGGAATTGCTGCTACCGTTTTTATTTGGGGTTGGAGCATTCTCCGCAGTTGGTGTTTCAATTGACACTGTATTTGCTTTGGTACGGAAAGTTGTAGAATCCGGGTTACCACTTTCAATTGCTCTGAATATTTTTTTATTGAAGTTACCTGAGTATGTTGTCTTATCCTTCCCCATGTCCGCACTGTTAGCGACTCTGATGACCTACAGTCGTCTTTCCAGAGATAGTGAATTGATTATGCTGCGCGGCTTTGGTATCAGTGTCTATCGCATGGTACTGACTGCTGTGGTCTTAGGTTTTGCAGTCACCGCAATGACATTTGTCTTTAATGAGCAAATTGCACCAGCTGCTAATTATCAAGCGACTGTAATGCTGGATAATGCCTTAAAATCTGATAAGCCAGCAGTTGTTAAGCAGCGAAACCGCTTTTATCTAGAATATCAGAAAGTAAAACAGAAAGACGGAAGTCGAAAGAAAATCTTAACACGCTTGTTTTATGCTGATGAGTTGGATGGTAAGCAGATGAAAGGCTTGACGATGATAGACCGATCGCAAGACGGTCTAAATCAAATTGTCGTCTCAGAATTAGGTGAGTGGAATCCCTCCAAACAAGTTTGGGATTTTTCTGATGGAACTATCTATTTAGTCTCTCCAGATAACTCTTACCGCAGCATTTTGCGGTTTGAACGCCAGCAGTTAGAATTACCCAGTGCTGCATTAGATTTGACACAAAAAAACCGAGACTATGATGAGATGAACATTACGCAAGGGTTCAAGCAACTGAAAACAGAACGTCAGGAAGGTAACCCACGCAAAATTCGCCAACTCGAAATGCATCTTCACAAAAAAATCGCCCTACCATTTGTCTGTGTTATTTTTAGCTTAGTAGGTGCAACTATGGGAACGGGAACTCTACCCCAGCAAACTGGACAAACAACCAGTTTTGGTATCACGATCGCAATTATCTTTATCTATTATTTAGTCTCTTTAGCTGCTGATACATTAATAGTGACAAAAATCCTTTCGCCCTTCTTGGGAGCTTGGTTACCAAACTTATTGGGGCTCTTAATCGGTATATTTTTACTGATGCGTGTGGCTCGACGTTGAGCAAAACTAAAAATATTTAAGCTGTCAGCTATCAGCACCTCAGCACCTCAGCAGTGCGGTCGGTTTACTCAAAATTAACAAAGGAAATCCCTTGAGGATTCTCAAGCAAGGCAATATGGGGGTTGTTTAAGCTTACGAGAATCCTCAAAAGACCAGCTTAACACCCTTGAAGAGAATATCTGTTTTTATCTTCCGCTCTCGTCTATCATAAGAGGGAAGCAAATGTTACATTTATATGTATTCCTCGACACAGTACTCGCTAATTGCTAATTGCTAATTGCTAATTGTTAATTGTTAATTGTTTTTTCATTAGCCATTAACCATTAGCCATTAACCATTAGCCATTAACCATTAGCAATTTTCCGAACAGGTAGTTTCACAATGAATGTTGCTCCCTGTCCAATTCCCAAACTCTTAACAGCAACTGTAGCACCATGCAATTCTACTAAATGGCGTACTATTGCTAAACCCAATCCCAGTCCACCATGCGATCGCGTTCTTGAGCTATCCGCTTGACGAAACCGGTCGAATACATGAGGTAAAAAATCTGGAGAAATACCATTTCCCGTGTCTTTAACTTCAATAACTGCGACTGGGGTGTGAGGAGCTTTTTCCCTGGACTCTACATCCTGTACTCCATACTCTTCTATTGACAATCGTACTTCCACCCGTCCTTTGTGCGGTGTAAACTTAATTGCATTAGATAGCAAGTTCCAAACTATTTGCTGTAATCGAGTTGAATCGCCTAAAACTAGGATTTTTTGCTGAGCTTGAATTTTTTCTCTGTCCACTTCCTGATTGAAAATTAAAAATTGCAAATCAATGGACTTGGCTCGAGCTGCGGGTAGCACTGTTTCAATAGCAGCGTCAATAATAGAAACAAGTTCTACCTGACGAACATCTAAACGCAGTTTACCTGTAATAATCCGTGAAACATCTAGAATATCTTCAACGAGCTGTACTAGTGTTTTTGTATTACGGTCGATGGTTTCCAGTCCGCGAGTTGTGGTAGTGACTTCAAATTCGCGCTTGCGGAGTAATTGTGTCCAACCAACTATAGCATTTAAGGGAGTGCGAAGTTCGTGGGAAAGTGTCGCCAGGAACTCATCTTTCATGTTGTTAGCTGCTTCAGCTTCAACACGAGCTGTTTGTTCGCGCTTGAGGAGTTGTTCGCGTTCTACCTCTGCAAGTTTGCGATCGCTAATATCAATCATGAATCCCCGCAGTAACTTCGGTTTACCGTAACTCCGAACCACGTTGACAATGTCATACAACCACACCACTCGCCCATCAGCAGCAATCATTCTGTATTCAAATTCGTAATTGTCAAGTACAGCTGCATTGTCTTGACAAAACTTAATCGCCTGCTCTCGGTCTTCTGGATAAATATGCTCAATCCAAAAATTTTCTACATACCAGTTCTGTGATGGATAGCCAAGAATTTCCTCGGTTTGCGGACCGACATAAGTAAAATTCCATGTAAGTGCATCTGCTTCCCAAGGAATAACCCGCACCTTTTCTGTGAGTTTACGGAAACGTTCTTCACTTTCGCCACGTTCTAGTACGGCTTGTTCCGCAGTATCACGGGCGCGGACAAGAAATAGCATAACTCCGAACAATACAAAACTAATTCCTGTTCCAGCAAACACAATGTAACGGACTAAGCCTCTTCCCGAAGTTTGATCGAATTCCGGACGGGAAGTGAAAACAAGTGTCCAAGGGTGTCCTGCAACAAAAATGGTTCTATTAACTTTGTGGGAGGGTTGGTGATTGCTGCGACTGTGTCCTGAATGCAGCAAATGCTCTGGTGTCATCTCAACGCCGTCAAAAATTTCAACATCGACGAAAGGATGTGGTTCTTGACCAAAAATTCCCTGCATTAAGTCATCAGCACGAAATGGGCTGTAGACAAAACCTACTAATGCTGCTCGACGCTCAGCTACGGTCTTGGGTATACTAGCATTGCGATAAATTGGAATATAAATTAGAAAACCAGCTTGCTTGTGTTGGTCAATTTCCTGTACTAAAGTGACTTTACCTGAGGCAGCTGCGTCCCCAGTGTCACGAGCGCGTTCCATTGCAGCACGGCGAACTGGTTCGGTAAACATATCGTAACCGATCGCAGCCTGATTGCGTCGGTCTAACGGTTCCAAGTATACAATTGAATGATATTCGTTGCGTTGAAAGTCTGGCTTTATGGTAAAATTCTGAGAAATGTTGCTTTTTATTTGAGCGACTAAGACTCCCTTTTCTTCAGGTCTGACCCGCATTGAAAAACCAATTCCCTGTATCCCCCGATAACGGTCCTTTAATCTCAAACGGTCTACGAAGGTCAGGAATTGCTCGCGACTTACCCGTTCGTTTGTAGCAGCAAACAAGCCACTAGTAGCCTGGAGCAAAGCGATATAAGTATCCAAACGATTTTCAATGGTGTTTTGGGTACGATTAACTGCATTTTGAAACCGCAATCGGTCTTTAGCTTGAGTTGTCGTGACTAGATAGGATGTGGCTAAACCAGTGAGTACTAGTGCGATCGCAAGAACAAGATAAGGAATCCGACTGCGACCAACTTGGACGGGCTTCCAAAGAAAATTAAGTTTCATTCAATGCATTCTCAGGCAAAGTCAGGCACAATTTGCGAAAGTTGACTGCGTCTGCTAAACGACAGCATTCATTCATTTTGCCTCAAGTTTATGAAGATGGTATGAACTTATATGTCCCGTTTTGCAAGCTTAGCAACCACCGTTGCTAACTCCACTGGATTCACTGGTTTTGAAATGTGAAGTTGAAAACCAGCCAACAGTGCTTGAGCGCGGTCTTCTGTCCTCGCATAGGCGGTCAATGCTATGGCTGGAGTTAGCCCACCTTGTTCTGTGGACAATGCTCTAATTTTCCGAATGAGTGTGTAACCATCTTCTTGGGGCATACCAATATCGCTAACTAGTATATCCGGTTGAAACTGTTGCAAAGCCATCATAGCCTCTTTTGCAGAGGATACCGCCATGACCTGTGCTTGATATCCTCCTAACACTGTGGTTAAGATTTGACGGGCGTCAGGTTCATCATCCACAACGAGTATCCGTAAACCATCTAACTTGAGAACAGAGTTGTGAACTGCTTGGGTGTTCATTGCAGATGGGAATTGCTGGACTGCACTCGCACTTTCGCTAGCAACTTTTATGGGTAAAGTCACAATGAATGTCGCCCCTTGTCCAATGCCTGCACTTTCTGCACGAACTGTCCCTCCATGCAATTCTACCAAATGGCGTACTATTGCCAAACCCAAACCCAATCCGCCATGCGATCGCGTACTGGAACTATCAGCTTGGCGGAAGCGTTCAAATATGTGAGGTATGAATTCGGGCGCAATTCCTTCTCCGGAATCACTCACTTGGATAACTGCTGAATGCTGAGTCTTCAGCGTATCTTTCTTGTCAGTACTACTGAACAATTTGACTTCAATTTGACCATTACGAGGTGTAAATTTAACAGCATTGGATAGTAAATTCCACACAATTTGTTGCAGACGATTGGCATCTCCGAATACCTCTCCTGTGGAAGAATCTGGCGAATAAACAATGTCAATTTCTTTAGCTTCTGCCGCAGAATTGACTGTATCAATTGCTGCTTTTACGACTGACGCAAGTTTGACCGGATGTACATCCAAACGGAGTTTACCCGTAATAATCCGCGATACGTCCAAAACATCTTCAATCAGTGTCATGAGTAATTTGGTATTGCGGTGAATGGTTTCCAAACCCCGTGAAGTAGTAGCCTCATCAAACTTGCGCGTTGTCAGAAGTTGCGTCCAGCCTACCATTGCATTCAAGGGAGTACGGAGTTCATGAGAGAGTGTGGCTAAAAACTCATCTTTCATCCGGTTTGCGGCTTCTGCTTTTGCTGCTAATTGACGGAAGCGTTCTTCACTTTCTTTCAGTGCAGCTTCTGCTTGCTTGTTCTTTGTATTATCTTTAATGAGAGCAACAAATCCTACCACTTCTTTTTGAGAATTGAACTGGGGAACGTAAGAAACGTTGACATGGCGGAACATTCCATCTTGATACAGTAAACTTGTTTCGTAAGTGACACGCTCTCCAGATAATACCGTTTCTATATATGGGCGAATTGACTCATAGGCTGATTCGCCTATCATTTCTTTGATGTGCTTACCGTAAATTTCTGAGGAGGATATTTTGTGCCATTCTTCGTATCTTTTATTATTAAAACGATACCGTTGCTGGGCATCAACGTAGGAAATTAACGCAGGAACAGCATCTGTAATCAGGCGCAGTTCATCCTCCCGTTGGCGTAGCGCTTCTTCCACCCGTTGGCGATCGCGAAATGCGGCTTGCTTTTCGCTTAAATCCATCACAAAACCAATGACTTGTTCAGTTCCTTCCAGTAAAGCAGAACCCAGAAGGACGGGAACGCGGTTACCATTTTTACAGATATATTCTTTTTCAAAAGGAGTACACACCCCTTTTTCTCTGAGTTCTGCAACCGAATGCTGACTCGCCTCAAAGTATTCTGGAGGTGTCATCTCGCGCCACTTGACTTTTCCCGAAGCCAATTCCTCTCGTGTATAACCAACCATCTGCAAAAATGCATCATTCGCCTCAACAACAGCACCATTAATCTCGGCGACAATCACCCCAATGATGTTGGAATCAACTAATCTTCTACATCTTGCCTCACTTTCAAGCAACTTTTGCATACTTATCTCAAGACGCTGTTTTGCGGTGCGTAAACCTGAGTTCAGCGAACTAATAAGTATTGATACAAACACAAACATTCCCAACCGGAACAGATGAGCTAGAGTGGGAATATTGAGGACATAAGCTGGTTCTAGGAAAAAATAGCTAATCGCCACAGCTGACAAAGTTGTTGCTAACAGCCCTGGTTTCATCCCTCCATACCAGGTACTGAATGCTACAGCAGCGAAAAATAACTGGAACAAAGTTGGTGTCAGCAGTGACTCTAGCAGTAGTGTTAGTACCAACGCGCTACCAACAGCCAAAGTAGCAACGATATAGGGTATGAGAAGAGGATGACAACCTTTCAATAGAGTTTCTCCTTTTACGGTTATCAGTTATCAGTTGCTTGTTAGGGGTTTATTTCCTGTACTGTTGACTGTGTACTGAATGAAATGCACATAGCTGGGACGACTGTTTGAAATGACTCAAGCATTGTGATTGTGGCTTAACTGTTATGTTTTTGGCAAGAGTATGGTCGTTTGCAGTTAACACTTCAATATTAACTGTTGAAAATTTTAGCGATATTTTTAATAGACATAGGCGTGAAAAAGATGTAGGGGCGTTGGCGAAGCCCCTACCAAGGCTTTCGGGTAACGCATAATTAATTTCTGGAGATTTCTAATGAACTTCTTTTTACTTTTTAATTTTTTTCAGAAAATCTTATTATTTCTTAATAATATGACCTGGGAGTGAATATATCATCATTGCTCCTTAGTCTTAGTAGTTCATGTCAGTTCTGGCGTTGCATAATTGCGGGATGTTTTTGAATTCTTGTAAACAAAAAAATCTAATCTCTTCCCTCCGGGACGCTACCGCGAACGCGCTCTTCTCTTCTCTTCTCTTCTCTTCTCTTCTCTTCTCTTCTCTTCTCTTCTCTTCGAGACGCTAC
>JAWQFQ010000253.1:0-13138 GCA_035967975.1 Scytonema sp. PMC 1070.18 | reverse complement strand
GGGATCAACCAGTGCTTGAAATTACAACAAACCACTTTTCAAACATCCTCTAATGAGGATAGTGTCAAGACTGTTCCCCCAATACTGCAAAGAAAGCGTGGTAGTTGAGGTTCGGTGAAACCCGGTATCTTCAAGATACCGGGTTTCTAATTTTCACGCTTCCCTTGCAGTATGAACTGTTACTCACTGATAACTGTTAAAAGCCCAGTATTTTGGAGATACCGGGCTACTAAGTTTAAATTTCTAACTGTTAACTTCTTGCTTCCAAGTAAGATTTGAATTTAGTAATTATAATCATTTGTGCGAGATAGTACCAAATTAGAACGTAGAGTTAGAGCTAAATCTTGTTGTGGATTGACAACAATCACTTCAGCTTTGTCTTTCCGCAGTAGAACACTGGCGGCTGCACCCGCACCCGCACCGAGAATGGGTTCTAAGGCTTGAATTTTGCGATCGCCTGTAATCAGTGCAATAACACTAGCAGCACCCGCACCAATCGCAGCATCCTTCAATATGCTATCCGTCCTTGTTTTTGAAACCATTTCGGTTCTGGTGATAACTTGAGAATTTGCATTAATAGACTGACGTTCACCGTTAGGGAAAACTAGCTCTTGAGCGACAAACTGAGTGCCTTTTTCCCTATATTGACGAGCTGGTTCCAGTTGACCAACAACTTTAGTTCCTTCTGGAATTAATACATAACCCGATCTATCTACAATATTCCTTGGAATCTCTAAAGTTATTGGTGCTTTTTCATCAGGAGTCACAACGATTTTATCTTTTTCATAATCAACTGGAATTCTAACTCCTGCAGGAATAGAAAGGTTCCTTCCATAGTAGCGATCGCGTTGTTGGTTTTGTCCGCGAAAGATAGTTTGTGCGTTTGCTGGAGACAAAGTAAACATAGGTACAACAGCACCTGTTGTAATTGCCGTTGCTATAAAAGCTGCCGTTCCTGATTTCCAAAGATGAAAACGAGTCATAGAGTAGAGTCCTTCCATATCTTCCTATTTTTTAGGACGTGGTATTACTGAGATTGTTTCTGACTTTTTTTTAAACTTTGCGGTAGAACTATTCCAGTTGTTGTATTAGTTTAATACGCTAAAGAATGTCCAACTGTTCCTCAGTAAGCGTTCAGCACTTTAGCCATCAGCACCTCAGCAAGTGGAACAACTTTTCAGGCATTCTAAGGCGTTTTGAATAAGCTAATCAAACACCTCTATAGCTGAGGTACTGATGGCTGAACGCTTACGTTCCTCAAGCTTTTTGTCAAAATAAAGAGTAATAAAAACAGAAACGACGGAAATTTTGCCAAATTGTTCCTAAACGTATCAAAATATCAAAAGTCCGGTAAGGCTTCGAGAACCTGAAGGAATTAAGGTACTCCCGAATCAAAAAAATCCGACAATATTTCTTGTGGTACGTCTGTCTCAGACGTCAGAGGGACCCCACAAGATGATTAATTTATTTGTTGGAAGTCCCTGAGCAAAACCCATGAAATGGGCGTTTCCTAAAAATTTATACATTTTCTACACCTAACGCACTCTACAACAATCAAGATTTATTGATTATGATTGAACGTATACGGAACTAAACTATGTGAACTTCCTTTGCATCACTGCATTTGCACAACAATCTTGAGAGCTAGCAATCTATGCTTCAATTTCAACCCCCTGGTTTTGGGCAAAAAGTTATTCACACATCCTTGGGGTTTATGGCTTACCATACCCAAACGACTGAACCTTGGTTGATAGCTGAGATTGAAAATTTACCCCCACTGGTCTTCTTTCATAACTTTGGTGGTGGAGCTTCTGCATATGAATGGTCTAAAGTATATCCGGCTTTTGCCATGACACATCACGTATTCGCCCCAGATTTGATTGGTTGGGGCGAATCTGCTCATCCAGTCAGGGATTATCAAATTAACGACTACCTGACAACAATAGCTGAATTTATCCGTCAAACTTGTCGCACACCTATCACAGCGATCGCATCTTCATTAACCGCTGCTTTAACTATTCGCCTTGCGATTTCCCAACCTTTTTTATTCCAAGCACTGTTTCTAGTTTGTCCTTCTGGATTTGACGACTTTGGCGAAAGCGCGGGACGCAGACTTCCCCTTCAGGTTATCAACACACCGCTGTTAAACGATCTTATTTATACTCTTGGTGCAGAAAATGAAATAGCAGTCCGTAACTTTTTACAAAGTTTTTTGTTTGCAAACCCCCAACGTGTTTCAAACGAAATAGTACAAGCATACTTAGCTTCTGCACAACAGACTAATGCTAAATTTGCAGCTTTGGCATTTTTACAAGGTGACCTATACTTTGACTTGAGTTTGTACATTCAACAACTAACGATTCCTACGGTCATTTTTTGGGGCGAAAAGGCACAGTTTACAAATGTTAAGTTGGGACAGCGTTTGGCAAAGTTAAATTCTGTTGCTATTCGAGGTTTTCATGCAATTCCAGACACAGGAATTTTGCCGCATTTGGAAGCGCCAGAAATCTTCATCGGTTTATTGCAACGCTATCTGTAAATTTATCAGGGCTCTCAACCGTTCGCCCCTACACCCTCACTCCCTCACTCCCTCACTCCCTCACTCCCTCCCTCCCTCACTCCCTCACTCCCTCACTCCCTATGTTTCTTAAGAGGAAAACCTAAAAACTAAATCTTTAGATAGATATTTACAATAATTGTATACAGGATTAAATAGAATGTAGCTGATAACAGGCTTAAGCAAATGCGATCGCTCAATCAAACCATCAAGCTCCAAAATATAGCAGTGCTTGGGCAACCAGAAGTGCGTGAGCTGATTCTTGAGGCTCAAAAACGCAGCACAAGCCTCATTGTATATTAAAAGCGGAGTAGAGATTGTGAGTGATCCAGTGAAGACGACTCTCCCTGAAGATATTTTTGCAGGCGGTGGCGAGATGGGGCAAGTCATGCGATCGCTCGACTGGTCAAAAACTCTTCTGGGTTCAATATCCAAGTGGCCACAAAGCTTAAAGACAACTGTTAGTATTCTCTTGAACTCCCGCTATCCCATGTTCGTCTGGTGGGGTACTGATTATGCTAACCTTTATAATGATGCTTACCGTCCGATTCTTGGTGCTAGCAAGCATCCTCAATTTTTGGGACAGTCTGCAAAAGTCTGTTGGGCAGAAGTTTGGGATGTCGTTGGTCCTCTTGCAGATAGTGTTTTGAAAACAGGTCAATCAACTTGGTCAGAAAACTTACTGCTGCTGATGGAGCGGAATGGCTACACGGAAGAAACCTACTTCACCTTCTCTTACAGTCCAGTGCGAGATGAGAGTGGTGGGATTGGTGGAGTTTTTTGTGCTGTCACTGAAACAACAGAGCAGGTTATTGGAGGGCGTCGCCTGCGAACTCTACGGGAATTAGCTGCGAATACAGGAGAAGCCAAGACTGTAGAAAAAGCGTGTATTATTGTAACTGATACCCTGAGTAAAAACCTCTATGACATTCCCTTTGCTTTACTGTACCTGGTGGAAGACGACGGCAAACAAGCTCGTTTGGTAGGAACAGTAGGCGTTACTCCTAAGACAAAAGCAATTCAAGAGCGGGTCGCTTTGACTCAAGAGACTGACTTATGGAATTTAACACAGGTTCAAAGAACAAATGAAGCTTTCTTAGTTGATGATTTAACCACACGTTTTGGGTCGCTACCTGGAGGAATTTGGGAAGCATCGTCTCAACAAGCCTTAGTAATACCCATTGCTCAATCAGGCGAAAAGCAGCAGTTAGCAGGATTGCTTGTTCTTGGTATTAGCCCCCGACGACAATTTGATGATGAATACCAGGGGTTTTTTGATTTGATAGCTAACAATGTAGGGACTGCGATCGCCAACGCCCGCAGCTACGAAGAAGAACGTCAACGTTCAGAAGCCCTAGCAGAACTAGATCGAGCAAAAACGGTGTTCTTCAGTAACGTATCCCATGAGTTCCGTACACCCCTGACGCTAATGCTCAGTCCTCTAGAAGAGGCGCTAGCGGTTGCAGATGAGACTCCGTTCGCTACACAACGACAGCAGTTGCAAATGGTACATCGCAACAGTCTACGTTTGCTCAAACTGGTTAATACTCTACTCGATTTCTCTCGGATTGAATCTGGACGGATTCAAGCAGTTTACGAACCAACCGACTTGTCAACTTTTACCAGCGAGTTAGCTAGTGTTTTTCGTTCTGCTATTGAAAAAGCAGGTATGCATTTACACATCAACTGTCCCCCACTTCCTGAACCAGTGTATGTAGACCGGGAAATGTGGGAAAAAATTGTGTTAAATTTGCTATCTAATGCCTTTAAATTCACCTTTGAAGGAGAAATAACTGTCAGCTTGCAATTTCAGAGCGAACGCATCGAAGTTTCAGTTTGTGACACGGGCATCGGTATTCCCACTGAGGAACTACCTCATTTATTTGAACGGTTCTATCGAGTTAGAAATTCACAGGGACGCACGTTTGAAGGGTCGGGTATTGGGCTGTCACTGGTACAGGAATTGGTGAAACTGCATGGTGGAACAGTCGGAGTCAAAAGCGTCCTTGGAGAAGGAAGTTGCTTTACTGTGTCGATTCCCACAGGATACTCTCATCTACCTCACGAGCGGGTGAGCGTTATTCAGACACAAGGGTCAACAGCAATAGCAGCCGCATATGTGGAAGAAGCTTTGCGCTGGCTACCAGAAGAGGAGTGCGATGAAAGAACCTTCTCCTCTACTTCCGCTCGTATTCTCCTAATTGACGATAATGCAGATATGCGTTCTTATGTCAAGCGGTTGTTAAGTCAGCAATATGAGGTGGAAACAGTCGCAGATGGAGTGGCTGCATCAGCTGCGATCGCTCGTCAAAGTCCCGACCTTATCCTAACAGATGTGATGATGCCTCGCGTGGACGGGTTTGAGTTACTGCGATCGCTGCGCTCCAATCTGGCGACAAGAGAAATTCCGATTATTCTCTTATCCGCTCGTGCGGGGGAAGAGTCGCGAGTAGAAGGACTCCAAGCAGGAGCCGATGACTATTTAATCAAGCCCTTCTCAGCACGGGAGTTGCTAGCACGGGTAGAAGCAAACTTGAAGATGGCTCGATTGCGAAAGGAAGTAGTACAGCGCGAACAACAACTGCGATCGCAAAGCGTGGCGTCACAACAGGCGGCTGAAACTGCTAACGCAAGTCTAGAGAAGGTCTTAGCAAGCATCAAAGACCAGTTTTTAGTCCTAGATCGGGAGTGGCGCTACACCTATGTCAACGACATGGTAGTAGAAGTTACAGGAATACGTAGAGAAGACCTACTCGGCAAAAGTATCTGGGAATTGTTTCCTGATATCATAGGCAGTGAATTCTACAACCAAGCACATCTCGCTGTATCCAATCGCACACCCGTGCAATTTGAGTATTTCTATCCAACATGGAATCGCTGGTTTGAGAACCGCATCTACCCCATTGACGAAGGATTATCAATTCTCGTTACAGAAATTACCGACCGCAAACAAGCTGAGACAGCGCTCCAACGCAGCGAAGAACGCTACCGGGCGTTTATTGAGCAAAGTTCAGAAGCTATCTGGTGCTTTGAAACTGAAATACCCTTACCGATAAACGTTTCTGTTGAAGAGCAAATTCAACACTTCTATCACTATTGCTACTTAGCAGAATGCAACCAGGTCATGGCGCAAATGTACGGAGTATCTTCTCCTAGTGACCTGATGGGAGCAAAAGTTGCAGATTTGCTTGTCAAGTCAGACCCGCGTAATCTGGAGTATTTGCGTGCTTTCATTCGGTCTGGTTACCGACTGGTTGATGCGGAATCCTATGAGGTGGATCGACACGGTAACCCAAAGGTGTTTTTGAACAATTTGGTTGGTATAATAGAAGACGGAATGTTAGTGCGAGCTTGGGGCAATCAGCGCGATATCACCGATCGCAAACAAGCCGAAGCAACCCTACGTCAAAGTGAAGAACGCTATCGGTATCTAGCAGAATCGATTCCGCAACTGGTGTGGACTGCTAATGCTGATGGAGTGCTTATTGATGTGAATCAACGGTGGTCAGATTACACCGGGTTAACCCTAGCTCAAGCTCAAACTGCAGGTTGGCAAGAGATCGTACATCCTGATGATATCCCCACTCTGAGCCAAAATTGGGCAGCCGCGCAACATACAGGTACAATTTATCGTGCCGAAGGTCGGATGCGACGCGCAGATGGAGCCTATCGTTGGCATTTACACCAAGCTATACCATTGAAAAATGCACAGGGTCAAGCCATTAAATGGTTTGGGACAGCAACAGATATTGAAAATCAAAAACAACTTGAGCAACAGCGTCTGCGGCTGCTAGAACAAGAGCAAGTTGCTCGTGCTGAAGCTGAAACTGCTAACCGCATCAAAGACGAATTTTTAGCAGTGCTGTCTCACGAGTTGCGATCGCCTCTCAATCCTATCTTAGGTTGGTCTAAGTTGCTCCTCAAAGGTAAGTTGGATGGAACAAAAACAACCCAGGCGCTACAAACAATTGAACGCAATGCTAAACTCCAAGCACAACTCATTGAGGATTTGTTAGATGTCTCTCGTATTTTACGTGGCAAACTCAGCCTGGAAATGGCTCCTGTGAATTTAGTATCGACAATTGAAGCAGCCAAGGAAACTGTGCGTTTAGCAGCAGAAGCTAAGTCAATACAAATTCAGACAGTAGTGGATGAAAATATTGGACAGGTTTTGGGAGATTCCGCTCGGTTACAGCAAGTGATGTGGAATTTGCTGACAAATGCTGTCAAATTTACTTCACCTGGGGGACAGGTCACAATTCGGCTCCAGTGCATTGACTCCCAGGCTCAAGTTATTGTGAGTGATACGGGCAGAGGTATTCATCCTGACTTCCTACCGTATGTGTTTGAGTACTTTCGTCAGGCGGATGGGACGACAACTAGGAAATTTGGCGGACTGGGGTTAGGTTTGGCGATTGTCCATCACTTGGTCGAACTGCATGGTGGTACTGTTCAAGCCGAAAGTCCAGGCGAAGGACTTGGAGCTACTTTTACTGTCTGTTTGCCGCTTTTAAAGGAGGAGAAAAGCAGAAAAGAGGGAGACAATTCTTCACCCTCCAAAGCTGAAACCGCGCTCCTCACTGGCATACAGGTACTTGTAGTCGATGATGATGCGGATACAAGAGAGTTGATTACCTTTATATTAGAACAGTATGGTGCGATCGTCACAGACGTAGGTTCTGCCGTTGAAGCACTTGAGGCGATCGCAAAGACTCAACCCGATGTGCTAATTAGTGATATTGGAATGCCTGAGATGGACGGTTATACGCTGATGCGACAAATTCGGGCGATGCAATCACAGCAAAATCATCCCCTCAGAGCGATCGCTCTCACCGCTTACGCCGGGGAAATCAATCAGCAACAGGCGATCGCCGCAGGATTTCAACACCATATCGCCAAGCCAGTAGATCCCGAACAGTTAGTAGAAGTTATTACCAAGATGCTGAACGTAAAACCCTGTGTCACTAGACCCAAAATTTGGTAAGCGTTCAGCTATTAGCCTTCAGCAGTCAGCTTGGAAACATGTTTTCGGGCAATACAGTTGGTGTTAAGCGTTATTTAGAAACCCGGTTTCTCAGATTTTTACTCATCCAAGTGATTCAAGATAGGGGCGCATCACGTTCTGCATTCGGCAAATTTTAGCATAATGCCAAATTTCGTCTATGGTGCAACGCCTTTGTTTCAAACACTCTCGCAGTGCTTCCAAGGCAACATCAAGACCAATTTTGTTGCGAAATTTAAAACAATCTACAACAGTTTTGGCAGGAGAATAAACCGGAACACTCACTCCTTCAATTTTATACTCCTCAATCCCAGATTCTAGAGCTTTACCCGACATATAAACAATCCGCAGAGGAAGAATATCTTCTTTAGGCGCACGAGCTTTTTGAGGTATAGCTAGCCCTACCTCAAAAGGGGCTTGGGTTGTCAGTTCATAAAAGCTAAGGGCAGAAAGCAGACAAATTACACCATGAGGAACCCGTTTGACAGCCTCAACCAAACTATGACTCTTTGTAATTTCTGCAAGGGTGGAAGTATAAATAGTATCTGTTCGCATAGTCAAATCTCTTCAAATATGATTAACTATCTACTAAGTTTGAGTTAGTATGATACCGGACAACAAATCCTACATAAAGCAGGTTTTGGTGTAAATCCTGGTATGTTAACCAACCTTGGCTGAACTACACAGCCTTTAATCCCCTGACTAAAAGCATTCGGGAATTCTTTTCGCAAGATGTTGTAACTTGCATTCACATCACTTTGGATAAGTGAACCTGATTTAGACTGATATAAACCTCGTTTAATTCTTCTTCCAGAAGGGTTCCAATCTTCTGGCTTATTTCCAAATTCGGGAATTGTATCTAGATCGAGAAAGCTAGCCTTGGAAGTGTATGCTTCGTCTCTGGTATAGACTTTAATTCCATTGATAGCCCCTTTGTAAATCAGCATATCCACGAATTTACGATGCGGAATTTGGACAAATTTTTGGTTATTAACCTTGCCCATATTACAATCGCGCTTCCAATCCGGATTTAAGCCAATAACTAGAGTACCAATTCTTTCTCGAACTAAAGTTTTAATGATTAGACTTGATGCCCGATGTAGATAAGAATCAATTTTGTGATTCCGTCTGCGAGTCAGCAACTCCATTCTTCCCGACCAATCAATACCATGTAGCTTTTTGTTGATACTACGCAATTCTGAAATGGTTTTGTTGTAGCGGTTGTTTATGGATTTGATTGGTCTGCCATTAATAAGAATTGGCTGGAAACCAAGCTTATTTGTAGTTACAGCACCTAATACATTTACTCCTAAATCCAGAGCAGCAACAAAACTACTATCTTGAACTGGAATATCTTCTACGGTATAGACAACCTCTATGACATAGCATCCGGTTGCAGGAACAATCCGCACACAATCATAATTCAGTGCGTGAGTGGTTTTTATTTGGATATTGCTGGAATATAAATGAATAATCCCTTGTTTCTTAGAGTTTTTCAATGCTCTAGTATTGGGATATTCGGCTTTATATCGACCTGTACGTGGTTTATAATTTGGTGGTTTGGGTCTACCCGTAAATTGGGATGGATTAATTTTCCATTCTTTTAATGCATTGAAAAATCCCGTCCATTCTGCATTTAATGACTTTACTACCTGTTGTGCTAAAAAAGCTGGTAGTGCATGGTAGCATGGGTAAGATTTCATCAAGGCATCAATATTTCGATGCTCCTCAGTTTTCCCAAATTTAATGACCCCATGCCCATAAAACCAAGATTGACGTTGAACATAGAGTGCTTGATTACGAATTGTATTTGCATGTTGACAAATCTGGTTGCACTCTGCCCAATCGGGGTGGGATTTATTGATAATATGTTTTTCTACTAGTTGCATTTCCTCCATTGCCAATCTATTATATATACGAGTTAACCAGTACTAATGTATCTTGTCAATATGGTTTTCAAAAAAAATCATCCTCATAGAATGTTGCCATCTGGTGAGGTGGCCTTAGATAAAGAGGCTATTGCTTTCAAGGGAAGAGTAGGTCAAAAAGAAAAATTAAAATTAATCCCTAACTGGCAGGAAAGGATGAGGGACTTTGTAGATGAACTAATTCAAGAGTTGACTATAAATGATAAAACTTGACTATATTCTCAATGAAGTTTTGCGATACCACGGGCAGAACGAATGAGAAGTCCTTGTTGCTCAAGACGTTTGAGATAGTCTCGATGAATTCCTTTTGCTTGTGCATCTTTGGCACGAATCACTCCCACATCATGAGCTATTTCCAATATTTGCTGCATCTTGGTCATAGAACCTCCTGGTTCGTGTGGAAACCCATCGCTTGCTTTGCTTCTATCTTTTCACAAATTAGACAAAATGTTGGTAATTGTATATATCTACCGACAGTTTAACACAATAATTTGAATAAACTAATATGTTTTACGATTCTTCTTCTAACTCTGTTTCCGACTCATCTCCACTATCAGCCAATGCCGAATCTTCCTGGCGGGATATTCTCCATGTATTATCTACGTCATAAAACCACTTCCGCCAAGTCAGCCATGACGCTAAAGCGGGGGAAGCGATGATTCCAAACTCTAGTAATGCTCTTGGTGAAATTTGAACCATCTTTGGCAGAGGTTGAGATTTTAGGATTTTCTCGTACTTTCGCCTTCGTTTATGAATTTCACCGAGGCATTTGAAATAAGTATCGAAATCTTGAACATTTTGAACACAAGTAAGGTAGAGAGAGATAAACTCTATACCCTCTACTTCAGTAATGAACCATTCTAATGGTAGCTCGTAGTAGCCAGTACTTGATGATATGTGAATTGCTTTTGGGATAAGCTTGTGTTGCCCAACATCATTAAGTATTATCGCCGCTAGCCGTGCCAGTTCAGAATCTTCCAAAAAGATGGGAGTTGCGGTTGCTAACCCCATTGTTCGTACACGTGAGATGAGTTGCGACTGTTCAAGTGTCAGCCGTTTGTCTCTACCCATAGCTATACATGAAAAAACTTTTCTGAGATCAGATTGGGCATGAGTGAGTTTAGCAGAGATTCAGTATGCATCAGCGCGGGACTCATACCGCTCGCGTCTGTCAAACGATAGCCAATTAATTGAGCCTTTTGTTCTTTCTCAAATGCCAACCCAGAACCCGCCCTGCCATCTAATTGCATCAGGTGCTGAGCAAATATCTTCGCTATTAGGGGCGGGAATGCGTTTCCAATCTGGGTTGCTATCGATGATGTATTAAGAGAAAACACATAGCCATCAGGAAAAGATTGGAGACGAGCGCATTCCCTCAGAGTTAATGCACGGTCAAATGAAAAGTGAATAAACTCACGAGATGATGCACAAGTGATTGTTGGTGAGCACTGGTGTGAGTGTAAACGTTTAATACCTGCAGGTGCTCCGCCGCGCTTTTCTGTGGGTGTGCCATCCTTAACTCTTCTAAAAGCCCGCTTGCGGAAGCTCGGATGCCATAAATCTTCAGGTAAGTCTTTCATAGTTTGACCTGGCTTGAGCAATCTGTATCGCTCTAAGTCATCATTGCTTGATGTGCTAAAGTGGTGTCTAACACCGCCTGAATGGTTTAAGAAGCGCATCAGGGTATCGTACTCGCTACTTGCTTGTGTGCTTGTGTATGGCGTATTGCAGTCGCTCTTAACTGCTTCGGGAAGACCGGAGATAGCTTCATCAAGCGTTGGAGAAGATGGAAAAAGTGGCTTGAGCTTATTATGCTTACCTGCATTGAACGAATGTGTCTCGAATGGAAAGTGGAATGAAGCTCCTAATCGGTTACCAATAATAATGACTCGCTTGCGTGACTGAGGAAGCCCATATGCAGCAAAGTTTACCTTTTCCAATCGAAGCGAGTATCCTAGATTAATAAATCGACACACAAGTTCAAATATACTCTTGCCACTATTTGAGGTTAGTAAACCTTCTACATTCTCAAATAAAAACCATTTGGGTCTTATTTGCTCGACAATAGCGAAGTAATTAAATATGAGTTTGTTGCGCGGATCGAGTCCATTTCTGCTACCTGCGGTGCTAAATCCTTGACAAGGTGGTCCTCCTATGACTGCAAATACATTTTGATAAGGAGCAAGCAGATTTAAAAGCGAAGATTGGTCAGAGGCGTTGAAGTCAAGATTGTGACATGGGACACTCAGATTGTTTTCATAAGTGCGACATGCATCTCGGTTGATGTCAACGCCAAACACTGGCTTTCGCCCTGCTTGAGCAAAACCTAGCGATAAACCTCCCGCGCCTGAAAACAGAGAAACAACGCACTCAGACATACTGATTCTTTAGTTCTAAATCTTCTTCATTATTGTCAAATTCAACAATCAACTTCAAGATATTACAGCGGAGACAGAGGTGACTGCAATCTAAGTTTCCTTAACTAACCCTGTAAAAGTATCTTCTTCGCGCTCTTCGCGTCTTCGCGGTTCAAAAAATTTTTTAACCACAAAAACACATTCGCGTAGCGTCTCGTTCGCGGTAGCGTCCCGGAGGGAAGAGAAGAGCACGAAGGTAAGATATCGAAAATTGGTTATTATCTCTCTCTTCCTCCGCGTCCTCTGCGTCTCTGCGGTTCTTTAATAAAGCGAAACATGACGCGATGTATAAGATGAGTACTAGAATGCGGTTGAG
This sequence comes from Scytonema sp. PMC 1070.18, assembly GCA_035967975.1. Lineage (GTDB taxonomy): Bacteria > Cyanobacteriota > Cyanobacteriia > Cyanobacteriales > Nostocaceae > Scytonema. The sequence goes on along the minus strand of JAWQFQ010000253.1, from coordinate 918 downwards.
TGCGGGTTAGTAACGATATCCATTGTCACAGTCAACTTTAACTCGACCCCATCGGACCGCGAGTGACACCTAGCTGATTTTGCAGCTTTAATTCCCGCCAAAGCTGAGAACCTGTGATTTCACCCTGCAATAACTTCTGATAGTGATGTATCGTTTGTTTCACTTTTTCTGGGGATTCATTAACAAATTCAATACGAAAGTATTGCAATCCAAGCTCTAAAAAGCGTTGTACGTATTCGGCTCCAGTTTGCGCCGTGCCATTAAACACAGTATTTCTACAACCAGCATCAGCTTGGAGAATATGTTCCGTACCCACTCTATCCCGTAATTTCACCTCATGCTTTTCACAAGGGCGTCCGCAGTTAGTATAGTCAGTTCCCTGAGATAAAAAAGCACAAAATACACAATGTTCCATATGGAACATAGGCATATGTTGGTGAATTGTAACTTCAAACCACTGGGTTGGGCTACTGGTAAGCAAATCTTCTAATTGGGTAATATTTAAATCGTAAGATGCGGTTAGCCTTTCCAAACCAAATTGATGCTTGTAGTAATCAGCTGTGAGGGGATTAGCAACGTTAAGAGAAAAATCCCCAATACATCGGTCTTGTGCAAAGAACTTGAGGTGGTCGTAGTTACGCACTAGGTAACCATCTGCTTCTGATGAACGAACTTGCTGCAAAATCCAGTTTTCTCCTGGTTTGGTGATTCTGGGTGGTGCAACCCAAATTGTAGGACGTGGGGTGTGGGGTGTAGGGTGTGGGGTATGATGAACTATTTGGACTGCTTCTCGATAAGCGCGGGGGTCTTCAAATTCACAATAGAGTGTTTCAATTCCCGCTTCAAGTGCAGCTTGGAGTTGCGGTAAGTTCCGGACTAAGGCGATGAGGGAGGGGGAGGTAGGAGGGAGGGAGGGAG
>JAWQFQ010000252.1:0-13160 GCA_035967975.1 Scytonema sp. PMC 1070.18 | reverse complement strand
TATGAATTATGAATTATGAATTATGAATTATGAATTATGAATTATGAATTATGAAAATTTTTTGGGTGTTCGGGTTATGACTAGTGCATCAGTCCCGTAGAAGTGCTTGATGTAAAACGCAACATATGGGGTCATTATACTTTAAGCGGTTAGCACATCGCGTATCAGCTAACAGCCAAAAACTTATAGCTTATAGGTTCTAGCTGAATCGAAAGCTCAGTTTGTTCCCGTGCAAAGTATAAAATCGTTGATTTTGGTGTTATGTTTTAATGCGTTCGCTAAAAACCGAACCCAAATATTTAGTCCAAAATAAGTGATTTAGGATTGCTATAGTAGGCACTGAAAACCTTTCATAATTCATAATTCATAATTCATAATTCTATAGTTGAGAGCTGATAGTTGAACGTTGATTGCTAAATCTTTCTTTTACTAACTTTGTTGGTAAATGTGTATTGTTAGCATTTAATAGTTCCATATTAAATCGATAGCCGACATTGCGAATAGTTTGTATCAAACTAGGTTGACGGGGGTCAAGTTCAACTTTTTTCCGCAAAGATAAAACATGAGTATCAATGGTGCGCGGGTTATCGATTGCATCAGGCCAAGCACGACGAAGTAATTCTGATCGACTTAAAGGAACTCCCCCAGCTTGCGCTAAAACATAAAGCAAACTAAATTCTTGTGGTGTTAAGTCAATAAACTCTCCTTGATAGCGAACCCGACGCTGTACCAAATCAATTTGTAAAGCGCCATAATCTAAATAAGCAGGGGCGACGGGTGTACGTTTGCGACGAATCAGCGCCTCTACCCTGGCAAGAAATTCTTGCATTCCAAAAGGTTTGCTCAGATAGTCATCTGCCCCTGCTTTTAACCCAGCAACTATATCAGCTTCACTATTGCGAGCAGATAGCATTAATATCAAAGGCTGTTGCTGACGGTGCAACCACCGACAAAACTCAATGCCGTCACTGTCTGGTAAATCCGCATCTAGAATAACCAATGTTGGTTGATGGCTTAAGAACACTTCTCTAGCTTGATATATACTTGCAGCTTGATGCACCCGATAGTCCAGTTGTTGCAAGTGCCAGCCCAGCAATGACCTCAGATGGGGATTTCCCTCAACGATTTCAATACAAACCGAACCCACGGTGGCAAGACCCCTTAGTGTGTATGAATTTCAAAGTAACAAAGCATAAGTCTTATGTTTTGTAATCCTTGTTACTTCAGGTGATATTGACTTCAAATTTACTAATTAATATGTGGGCAAAGTAATTAATCAATGCCTTATGTACAGCCGAATGAGTAATATTCTTAAATTTTTGTTAGACTTGTCAAAAGTACCTATGGTGAGTATTCTGCTATGGATGGAGTGCCATTTACTGAACCAACAATCACTACACCAGTCCTGTATTACCAAAACTGTTTTTTCGCGATATAGTGAAAGCAAATTCAAATTGGTTGCATCAAATAGCACTCACTCTCCTTGAAAAAACTCAGTTTTTGCGTGAGAGCAAATATAACAAAAACTTACCAATCCCCAGATTCCCTTTTTTTTGGAATAGGATCTAGATAGCTTGTAGATACCTCTAACTTTTCCCCACCTTGGGAGATATCGTTTTCAATTGCATAAGCGAAGCTAGATGTGAGGCTTCACATCTTCGCCAGAATCGATTACAATTTCTTTTCCAAACAGATTTCAATAGCAGTTATGCTCCAAGACACACAAACCATCCGCTATTACCAAAGATTAACTGACGCCTTCGTCGAGTTATGGAATCGCGGTTATCGCACGGATGATATGCGGATGTATTTGGATGGCTACATAGCCGCACTACGCCACGGTAACGTCATTGAACCCTATTTGATTCATCGTCTCGAAGAAGAAGCCACTCGCTTCCTATACGATGTATCAAATTTTACAATGACTCAACCTCAACCCGATTACTATTAATGCCCTTTATTTGGTACCTCTAGTAACCGTAGTTTGACGACGCAGATTATTATAGCATACTATCTGCTCACAGAACACGTAGCATCGTGTGAATATTTGGACATAATTCTTTACAATATACAAAGAAGGTTCCCCTCAGTCCTATTTTGGTTTTGCTTACCAAATCAACTGAGGGGATTTCGCTCTTGAGCTATCAGCTATCAGCTATCAGCTATCAGCTTTTTTGCTGAGTGCTGAATGTTGATAGCTAAGAAGCTAACGCCACTTCCACCATTTGCTGCAATTCGCCCTTCTGGTAAAGTTCAATCAAGATGTCAGAACCGCCAACAAATTGACCATTAACATATACTTGAGGAATTGTGGGCCAATTGGAATATTCTTTGATTCCTTGACGGATTTCGTAGTCGTCAAGAACATTCACGGTCTCAAAGGGAACGCCCAAAGTATTTAGGATTTGCACAACGTTATTAGAAAAACCGCACTGAGGCATTAGCTTGGTTCCCTTCATGAAAACCAAAATCTTGTTTTGCTGTACTAAATTATCGAGTCTCTCTTTCAGTTCTGGTGTCATGGTCTTTTTCCTAATTAATTTTCACGCACTGAGGAAACAGTTAACTGTTAGCGATTAGCTATCAGCCATCAGCCATCAGCCATCAGCCATTAGCCATTAGCCATTAGCCATTAGCCATTAGCCATTAGCTGTTAACTGTTGCTTGCCAAGTATCGGGAGTGTAGGTTTTCAGTGCCAAGGCGTGGATAGCTTCGGTGGACATGGCTTGCCGTAAGGCACCGTAAACTAACTGGTGTTGTTGTACCAGTCCTTTCCCTGCAAACTGCGATGACACTACAGTCACTTGATAGTGGTCGCCGCCTCCGGTCAAGTCTTGCACTTGTACTACGGCATCTGGCAGTTCCGCCTTAATCATTTCCTCTACTTGCTGCGGACTCATCATCGCAATTACCAAAATTTCGATCTCTATTAGGGATTTTAACTGTTGTCACTCATATTTTTTGGAGTGCTATCTACCCAATACTGTTCGGTCAGGAAATTTATCTGGCGTAGGGGGTAGGGTGACCGGGTGTAGGGGGTAGGGGAGAAAAAAGTATATTTGAGTAGTGCTGACTATTGACCCAAATAAAGAAAAATACCCATACCAAACTGGGTAAACAAATCATGAAAAGCATTTTCCCTACACCCCACATCCGGTCACCCTACACCCTAGTGCAGCGTGGCTAAAATAACTATCCAGTTAAAAAAGCGCACAAAGCTTATCAAATAAGCTTTCTTTCCTTCTGCCCTCTGCCCTCGTACTTCTGCCTTTTTGCACTAGTTATTTGCCAGAGGAGGAAGAGGTTTTGCTGCTACCTCGTTGAAAAGGCGCATCCACAAAACCCAGTTCCAACAACTGCTGGTATGCTTTTTTTCCCAAGTCTCGTGTTGGGTTTTGACTCTTAATAATTTGAACCAATAATGGGACAGCTAATTCTGGCTTATTTTGTGCTCTGTGGACAAGAGCTAACTGATAAGTTGCTTCATCTCTCATTTGGGCAGTTTCCAATGCTTTTTTTCTTTGAGCATCAGCCACTTTGTTGTCAATACCCGAAAAGCTAGAATTTAGGTCTTGGTAGAAATTAGATAATTGATTGAAAACAACTCTTGCTTCTTGAAGTTTCTTGGCTGCAATATCATAGTTTTGGGAAGAAACTGCATTACCTGCCTCTGCCATCAGCCTCTTTCCTCCATCCACGCTCAAAAGGCTGTCATTTTGTGCCGTTGGACGGAGGTTGTTGGGATCGTTAGGATCGATAGGTTTTACTTGGTTAGAGTTACTTGGTATTTGAACTTGTCCGTAAACGGGTGATAGCAAACTTAAGGTTGCTATCCCTGCTAAGGAGGTGAAGCGAATTAAGGGTGCTGTAAAAGGAAATTTCATGGGATAGATCTAGAGCGCTAGCTAAGTGAAACAGGATGGAAACTGCGGGTATCTTAACTCTGTTTTGGACTTTAATATACTAAAGCCAATATCTTAAGTTTCTCTGATTTAGACTGAAAATCAATTAGATCGAGTTCCTGTAGCACAAAAGTACTAATTAGTTTTAGTTATAAACGAACGCGCAATTCCCTTTGATGTTCCAATTATGGGTGTAGTGGTGTAAGGAGTAGAAAAGGAACCACCAATTACCACCAATTACCAACAACTAACCACTAACCACTAACCACTAACTATTCGGCATTTCTGCAAATGTGTGACGGGTAAATTCTGATTGATGAACATTTAAGTGCTGAAGTGCTTTTGTCAAATCAGTGGTGAGACGTTTGGCTTCTTGTTTTGGAGATAGTATGGTATAATTTGATACTGATATAGGTGAACCAATGTGAATGCTAACATCTGTACCCCAGCTAGGACAAGGGTCGCTGTAATTAATGCCGATAGGGATTATTTTGATACCCAATCCGGGATGACTGGATTCAGCGTTGAGAGCTAAACGAGCAATTCCTGGTTTGAGGGGATGAACTTTACCATCACGAAAAATACCACCTTCTGGAAAAATCACTAAGGCTTGCCTTTGTTCGAGAAGTTCGACTCCATGACGTAAGGTAGTGATTGATGGGCGCTGGGTATCGACTGGGAAACCTCCCATATGGCGCACAAACCAGCCTTGTAACCCTTGGCATTCACTGATAGTAACCATAAATCGCAAATCGCGACCAGTCACGCAACGACCAGCGGCATATGGTATTAGTAATGCATCCCAACGTGCTCTGTGAGTAGGAGCAAGGATAACAGGACCTGTTTTAGGTAGATGTTCTTGTCCGGTCACCCTAATTTGTCCAAAGAAGAATGGTATGAGAGCGTGACGCCCTAAAAGATATAGTGCGGGACTTAACCAAGGCGACACCCGTGAGGTAGCAGCAGCGCCCTTAGTTTGAGTTAGCTTGGTAGATGATGGCGAATTTGGACGCGATCGCATCATATTATCACCAGATGGGTCAGAAAAAGAGTGTTGCTCAATCATGATAGTGGCTGCTAACTGTTGGGTAAAATCGTTCCAAATATAATGATTAAATCAGCGCACAGCACCAGCCATAGTTATCCAACTGACAACTGATAACTGATAACTGATAACTATTAAATACACCGTAGATTTTCTTCAGTGAATTGTGTAGTACCGACTGGACAGTTTTCCCTCTGTCCGTTAGTTAGAATTATGTCGCCGATGAGCAAACCATGCTTGTAATTGCTGACGACACGTAGATTCTAAAATGCCGCCAATCACACTAAGTCGGTGATTGGACGCAGCACTATCGGGAATGTTAGCAACGGTACGAACTGCGCCAGTTTTGGGATCGTCTAATCCGTAGACTAAAAGCCCGACCCGAGCTTGTACAATAGCACCCGCACACATTGGACAAGGTTCTAAAGTTACGTAGAGGGTACATTGGTTGAGACGCCAATTTTGTGACATTTGAGTTGCGGCTCGAATTGCAATAATTTCCGCATGAGCCGTCGGGTCATTGTCACGTTCTTTTCTGTTTTCACCTTCTGCGACTAAATGTCCAGAGGAATCAACAATAACAGCGCCTACAGGTACTTCCCCTGCATCACCTGCTACTTGTGCTAAGTTAAGGGCGTGATTCATCCACTGTTGGTGTATAAGATATTCTGAGTATTCTAGTAACATATTTTTAGGGGAAAAAACGTAGAAGATTTTATGAAGCAGGCACATCAAAAACCCGGTTTTTCTTAAACCGGGTTAGGGAGTTCCAAATAAAAAAGTCGGACAATGTTTCTTGTGGTACGGGCGTCCTCACCCGTGAACGAGCAGAGGCGCAAAAGGTCGAAGTTATTTCTTGGAAATCCCTAAACTATAGATTGAGCTAAGAGTGGGTCGAGTTGACCTTTGGTATCTAACTCGTAAACATCATCGCAACCGCCGATATGTTGATTGTTAATAAAAATTTGTGGTACGGTACGGCGTCCATTGGCTCGTTCCGCCATCTTAGTTCTTGCGGCTTCATCTCCATCAATCTTGTATTCGGTAAAGTTGACCCCCTTCCACCACAGCAGCATCTTGGCGCGGATACAGTAAGGGCATATTTGCCAAGTATAGATTTCTACATTAGCTTGAATGTTTTCTGGATGGCGACCCAACAAGGAGTTTAACCAGTTCATCATAATATTAATTTTTCTTAATGCTTTATTTAACTATAGCAATCTGCCCATGATTCCTAAACCCCATACCCGACCCCCTCTTGGAAGCAAAACTTAACACACAAGCAAGTAGAGACTATTTTCCATAGGTATCCGCCCTTTGGTAGACTTGAAAACTGAAACAGTTAACTGGAACGACGGAATATCAAGCAATTGAGAGGGCAGAGTTTGTGGAAAATACACTTGGGTTAGAAATTATTGAGGTCGTTGAGCAAGCTGCGATCGCATCATCTCGCTGGATGGGCAAAGGTGAAAAAAACACTGCTGACCAAGTGGCTGTAGAAGCCATGCGGGAACGGATGAACAAAATTCATATGCGCGGTCGTATCGTTATCGGCGAAGGCGAACGTGATGAAGCCCCAATGCTTTACATTGGAGAAGAGGTTGGTATCTGTACTCGTCCAGATGCCAGCAATTATTGCAACCCAGACGAACTCATTGAAATTGACATCGCTGTTGACCCCTGCGAAGGGACTAACCTAGTTGCCTACGGTCAAAATGGCTCAATGGCTGTACTAGCAATTTCTGAGAAAGGCGGTTTATTCGCTGCACCTGACTTCTACATGAAGAAGCTGGCTGCTCCACCTCAAGCACGCGGTCATGTTGACATCAACAAGTCCGCCACTCAAAACCTCAAGATTCTATCCGAGTGCTTAAGCCGTTCCATTGAGGAATTGGTGGTTGTGGTTATGGATCGTCCCCGCCACAAGGAGCTCATTCAAGAAATTCGTCAAGCAGGGGCTAGAGTGCGCTTGATTAGCGATGGTGACGTTTCCGCTGCCATTTCCTGTGCTTTTGGTGGTACTAACATTCATGCTCTCATGGGTATTGGTGCTGCACCCGAAGGTGTCATTTCCGCAGCAGCAATGCGCTGTTTGGGTGGTCACTTCCAAGGACAACTCATTTACGACCCAGCAGTCGTGAAAACTGGTTTGATTGGGGAAAGCAAGGAAGGGAACATTGCTCGCCTCCAAGAAATGGGTATTACAGACCCAGATCAGGTTTACAATTGCGATGAATTGGCTTCTGGTAATACAGTTCTGTTTGCAGCTTGTGGTATCACCCCCGGAACACTAATGGAAGGTGTCCGCTTCTTCCACGGCGGAGCAAGGACTCAGAGTTTAGTCATTTCTAGCCAGTCACGGACAGCGCGATTTGTCGATACAATTCATTTGTTTGAGGAACCCAAGACTCTGCAACTGCGGTAGTTACGTTAGTGGCTAATGGCTAATAGCTAATTGCAATTAACAATTAGCCATTAACAATTAGCCATTAACAATTAGCCATTAACAAATCAAAAATAATAAGCAAAACATAACAAATGACAGGTATGCATATAGCAGTAGTGGGGTTAAGCCACAAAACAGCCCCAGTCGAAGTTCGTGAAAAGCTGAGTATTCCAGAACCACAAACTGAAAGCGCTATAGGGCAGTTACTCGGCTATCCCCATATTGAAGAGGTAGCAATACTGAGCACTTGTAACCGCCTGGAAATTTACATCGTTACCCAAGAAGTCGAACAGGGTATGCGGGAGGTGTCACAATTTCTCTCCGAACATAGCAAATTGCCTGCGCTTTCTTTACGTCAACACTTGTTTGTCCTGCTACACGAGGATGCCGTAATGCATTTGTTGCGCGTTGCGTCTGGATTGGATAGCCTGGTACTCGGCGAAGGTCAAATTCTGGCTCAGGTGAAAAATACTCACAAACTGGGACAGCAATACAACGGTATTAAAACAGTTTTGAATCGATTATTTAAGCAAGCCATTACTGCTGGTAAGCGAGTCCGTACGGAAACAAGCATTGGGACTGGCGCTGTCTCCATTAGTTCGGCAGCGGTAGAATTAGCACAGATGAAGTTGGCAAATTTGTCAAGTTGTCGTGTGGCAATTCTTGGTGCTGGGAAAATGTCACGGTTACTAGTCCAACACCTAATATCTAAAGGTGCCGAACGCATTTGTGTTGTGAATCGCTCTCTGGGAAGAGCACAGGATTTAGCGAAGCTTTTCCCCGAACAATCTATCCAAACTTGCTTGCTATCAGAAATGATGGTGGTGATGGCCCAAAGCGATTTGGTGTTTACAAGCACGTCATCAACAGAACCAATACTTGACCGCGCTAAATTAGAGCTGGTATTGGAACCAAACCGTCCTTTGATGCTGATTGATATTTCTGTGCCTCGTAATGTCCATGCTAATGTCAAAGAACTGGCAAACGTACAATCTTTTAATGTGGATGACTTGAAAGCAGTGGTGGCGCAAAATCAGGAAAGTCGCCGCAAGATGGCTCAAGAAGCACAAGGATTGTTGGAAGAAGAGGCGGACGCTTTTGATATTTGGTGGCGATCGCTTGAAACTGTTTCTACAATCAGCTGTTTACGGAATAAAATCGAAACCATTCGCGAGCAGGAGCTAGAAAAAGCTTTGTCAAGATTGGGGTCAGAATTTGCCGAAAAACACCAAGAGGTGATCGAAGCTTTAACGCGAGGTATTGTTAACAAAATTTTACACGACCCGATGGTACAACTGCGAGCTCAGCAGGATGTGGAAGCAAGACGTCATTGTATGCAAGCTTTGCAAATGCTTTTTAACCTGGATGTTGGTGAACAAGCAGTATAGCTTGTTAGAGCTCATTTTCTTGATAAGGATTTGCAATTTTTCGGTGTTGGATTTGGATTTGGCGAATTGAGCGGGGATTCAAGTCGAGCATGTAAAATTGCAGATCCAGTATAGGCATTGATGATAAGCTAATTAAACGCTCCTATCTTCCTAAAAGCTGACTGCTGAAGTGCTGATGGCTGAAAGCTAACTGCTCATGTTATCACTGTAAGTTCATGGTGCGTGGTTTTTTCAAAAGAAATAATAAATACATTTTTCTTCTGCTGGGGTCGTTACTAGTTATTGATTTGACGTGTCGCCTAGCAGCAGAAGTTCTGTGGTTTAGTGAGATCGGATATCTACGGGAATTTCTGTTACGATTGGTAACAAAAACGGGTTTGTGGGCGCTCGCTTTCTTCTCCTCAAGTGGTTTTTTACTTGTTAACTTAGTGCTCGCCTCACGGTTGATGTATCATCCCTCCTTGGAGAGAAACAAGCAAAAGCAGACGGATACATCTGTTGAACTGGTTCTTCCGCCATACCCCAAAGGAAGAAATGCTGCTATTAGGAAGTATCTTGCACAAAAGGCTCAACCTTCGATTCCTACCCATCAACCCTCACCATTGAAATTGCGATCGCTGCTACCAATTGTGTTGATACTCAGTGCGCTCATAGGGATAGTACTGATTTACTACAGTCAGGAAGCTTTAAATCTCTGGAGCCCAAATACGATATTACCAACCACTCCTTTAGAACTACCACCTTGGCTACAGCAAGTTTTACAGAGAGTGCAGTTGCAAGAAATTGTCATCCCCATCGTGCAGTCGATTGTGCTGGTGCTGATAATTTTAGCGATTTTAGTGAATCATGAATTTTGGCTCAGGGCAACTGCCATACTCATCAGCTTGTTATTGGGTTTTTTGATATCGTCCCGTTGGGACAAAGTTTTAGAGTATTTCTACGCCACACCTTTTAATCGCACGGAACCATTATTCAATCGTGATATTAGCTTTTATGTCTTTTCCCTACCAATTTGGGAACTATTAGAATTTTGGCTGCTAGGACTATTTCTGTTTGGGATCGCTGCGGTTGCTTTGACTTATTTTCGCTCAGCAAACAGTTTAAGTGAGGGTAGATTTCCGGGTTTTTCCATACCTCAACGGGTTCATTTAACGGCTCTGAGTAGTATATTCATGTTGGCAATTGCTCTACATTACTGGTTGGAGCGCTACGAGCTTTTGTATTCTATCCGTGGGGTAAACTACGGCGCTAGCTACACCGATGTTCAGGTGTTGTTACCAATTGATACTGGGTTAAGTATTTTGGCGGTGGCGATCGCAATTTACCTAGGACTACGCACTATTGTCTTATCCCAAGCAGCAAAAACAGCTTTAAAACCAATTCCCTACCCACGTCAACTCATTTACGTCCTTTGTTTTTATCTGGTGGTAGTAGCGATTTCAGCAAAAATTCTACCCGATGCCGTACAAACTTTGGTTGTGCAACCAAACGAACTGACTCGCGAACGTCCATACATTGAGCGTACCATCGCTCTGACGCGCAAAGCATTTAATTTAGACACCATTGTAGCAAGAACCTTCGATCCACGCGGTGGTTTAACAGCTGCCGACTTGGAGGAAAATGAATTAACAATTCGCAACATTCGTTTGTGGGATACACGTCCCTTATTAGATAGCAATCGCCAGTTGCAACAAATTCGACCTTATTACAGTTTTCCGGGTGCCGATATTGATAGGTATACCATAAAAAGTACTTTAACCAGTCCATTAGCATATAAACAGCAAACTATCATAGCAGCCAGGGAACTTGACTACGGAGAGGTACCCGAACAAGCAAAAACATGGATTAATAAGCATTTAATTTATACACATGGATATGGATTTACACTGAGTCCAGTGAACCGTGTTGCTCCAAGTGGTTTGCCTTACTACTACGTCAAAGATATTGGAGTAACTGATGCACAGAACCAAGCATCGTTACAATTATCTTCTCCAGCTATTCGTGCCAGTATTCCCATCGGTCAACCGCGAATTTATTACGGTGAAATTACTAACTCCTACGTGATGGTTCGGACAAAAACTCAAGAGTTGGATTATCCGAGTGGAAATGATAACGTCTATAACGTCTATGATGGACGTGGTGGAATTAAGATTGGTAGCTTGTGGCGGCGCTTGTTATTTTCTGTCTATCTCAGAGATTGGCAGATGTTGCTGACACGCAACTTTACGCCAGAAACAAAAGTTTTGTTTCGCCGTAATATTAAAGCAAGGGTACGAGCAATAGCTCCTTTCTTGCGTTATGACAGTGACCCTTATTTAGTGACTGCTAGGGGAGAAGGAACAGATATTAAAGGCGAACCAACCTATCTTTATTGGATTATTGATGCTTATACCACTAGCGATCGCTACCCCTATTCCGATCCAGGCAACAATAAATTTAATTACATCCGTAACTCAGTCAAAGTAGTTGTTGATGCCTATAACGGTAGCATCAGATTCTACGTTGCAGATCAAAATGACCCAATTATTAACACCTTGAGAGCAGTGTTCCCCAGCCTGCTACAACCCTTGGATGTGATGCCACTCACTATACGTAGTCACATTAGATACCCACAAGATTACTTTAGTGTTCAAACTGAAAGATTGCTAACCTATCATATGATAGAGCCACAGGTATTTTACAATCGAGAAGACTTGTGGAAAATACCTACAGAAATTTATGGTACAGAACCAAGACCAGTCGATCCTTACTACCTGATTCTGAAACTACCAACTGCTCTGACAGAAGAGTTTATTTTATTACGTCCTTTCACTCCAGTAGAGCGTCCAAACTTAATTGCTTGGCTAGCAGCGCGTTCGGATGCTGAGGAATATGGAAATTTATTGTTATACGAATTTCCCAAGCAGCAATTGGTATACGGACCTCAACAAATTGAAGCTTTGATAAACCAAGACCCGGTTATCTCCCAGCAAATTTCTCTATGGAATCGCGAGGGTTCGCGTGTTATTCAAGGTAATCTTCTGATTATTCCGATCGAGCAATCCTTACTTTATGTGGAACCGCTCTATCTGGAGGCAGAACAAAATAGTTTGCCAACATTCGTGAGAGTCGTAGTTGCTTACGAAAACCGAATTGTGATGGCAGAAACACTGGAGCAAGCCCTGTCTGCTATCTTCCAACCAGATTTGCCAACAACACCCGCAATTATACGTCCACTAGAGCAGCCGCCAGAAGCTCAGTGATAAACTACAAAGCTTACAAACAAACTGCTGTACCAATACTACAAGGGATAGCGAAAATTAGAAACCCGGTAACTCCTGCGAAACCGGGTTTGGTGGAGCTTCGACTATTGTATCCCTTGCAGTATTGACTGCTGTACCTGCTTGTGTTGTCTGCCGTATTTAAAGAATGTCTTGTTTTCTGGCTCGATAATCCAACAAAGCGCCTTGACTCACTACAGTTCTCCCATTGCTTCTGTGGGTGGGGATTTGCCCTTTTTGCAAAGCCATATAAAGAGTAGGTTGATCTACTTGCAAATATTTTGCTGCTTCCACGAGTGAAATACCACGCTTGTGCATACCTCGTCGGTTGCTTCCCTTCCTGATTGATAGATGGTAAAACATGGCGAAATGTAAAAAACTACTTAAGAAATCACAATCTTCTTATTAATTCGTAACAGAATTAACATACGAAGAAAACTTCCAAAAACTAAGCAGTTGCTGCGTTAGAGGAAGGCAGCACTACTCATTCATTCCCAAACTAATTCGATTTCCGTCTAAGAAAATCATAACAGAAGATGAACAATGAGCAGTTTCAAATTCTGCTACGTTTTTTTAAAGCGTTGGCAGATGAAAGCCGACTCAAGATTTTGGGTATTTTGGCGAATCAGGAGTGCAGTGTTGAGGAATTGGCAACACTGCTGCAACTGAAGGAACCAACAGTGTCGCATCACCTTGCAAGACTCAAAGAACTAAATTTGGTGACTATGCGCCCAGAAGGTAATGCTCATTTCTATCAGTTAGATAGTCAGGCTTTGCAAAATATTAGCAAGGAGTTGTTCACGCCACAGACAATAGCTTCCTTAGTTGAGGATGTGAATATTGACGCTTGGGAAAGCAAGGTACTGAAAACCTATGTTGAGGGTGATATCCACAACAACGATTCTGTTCAACGCCTTAGAGAAATTCCTGCTAGTCGTAAAAAGCGTCTTGTGATTCTCAAATGGTTAGCAAGCAAATTTGAGGTAGGAATACGCTATGAGGAGTCCGATGTCAACGCAATTCTCAAGCTTTACCATCCTGACTGTGCTACTTTACGAAGAGAGTTAGCTCAACCCATAAAGAAGCCCCACGTCCTACACGAAGTGAGGCGTGGGATG
>JAWQFQ010000251.1:0-13545 GCA_035967975.1 Scytonema sp. PMC 1070.18 | reverse complement strand
TTAAGGGGGGCTAGGGGGGATTTGGATACAAAGGTAGACTTTACAAACATCCTCTCAATTCAATTGCTTCTTGCTGGAATTGGTGATTGTCATCTAAAGTCCAACTTTTAATATCTCCTGCTTGACCATTTTGTACGGATACAATGATATACGAATATTCCTGCCAAGCATACTGACGGTCAAATTCTGAAGGATTTGCTGGATAGTCGGGGTGGGAGTGATAGATACCAATGATGTTGAGTTCGCGATCGCGTGCTTCTTTTTGCACTTGTAGCATTGTTTGCGGTGCTATGGTATACCTGCGTCTTTTGCTAAATTCCGTGTCATTTCTGAAGTCGTCTGGTGCTGTTTCTGCATTCCAAGCATTTTCTGTTGGTATGACTTCTACAACGGTTTTGCTTTCATTTGTTAGATAGCCGAGTATTATACCACAGCATTCTTCTGGATAGGTACTTTCAGCGTGGGTGTAGATGGTTTGTTGGTGTTTTGGGCTGAGTTGGAGAATCACAGGAGTTTTTAACCGCAGATGAACGCAGATGTGTTGATTTTTTTCTATGACTATTGTATGTTGTGGGCTATGCGTTTAAATTCTACTTTTGGATTACCAAAGTTGATGAGTAGGCATATATTGAGTCTTGTGGCTTTGAGGTAGTTGAGACACTGTGCAAGGTGGTTTGGTTCTAATGTTTTAACAGCTTTAAGTTCGACTAACACTTGTCTTTCTACTAATAAATCGGATATAAATTTCCCAACAACTATTCCTTTATAATACACTTCAATATCATATTGTTGTTCTACCAGCAACCCCATTTGTCGTAATTCATATGTTAAAGCATTTTCGTAAACTTTCTCTAAATATCCACAACCCAAACCATTCCCCACTGTAAAAGCACAACCAATAACCTTCTCCGTAATCTCATTCAACCCCCATCTGCGTTCATCTGCGTTCATCTGCGGTTCCTTATTTTCTTTCCCATCCCCTCCAATATGACACAAAAAATTAACGCAATCCTAAATACTTTCACTGAAAAACCTAGGAAATATTACTTTAGAAAAACTTTACCAGTATCCAAATCATAAAAAGCACCAACGATTTGCAGTTTTTCTTCCTGAATGAGTTTAGCTAAAATCGTTGACCTTTCTTGTAATTTTTTTGCTTGGTATTCAATATTGGCTACAATCGCATTATTTAAACCATTCCCCGTATTTAACTTTACCTCAGCTAAAGCAGGTTTGATGCCCTCAACAATGAAGCTAATTCTTCCAGGCGCTGGGTTTTCTTGAAGTGCTGCTTTCACCGCACCACACCTTTCATGACCTAATACGACTATCAACTGACAACCTAAAACTGAGGTAGCATATTCCAAGCTTCCTATGGCTGTGTCACTAGCAATATTACCAGCCACTCTCACAACAAATAAATTTCCAAGTCCCTGGTCGAAAATCACTTCCGCAGGGACTCTGGAATCTGCACATCCTAATACGGTCGCAAAAGGATACTGACCCTCAGAGACTTGTCGTAAACGTTCTAAGGATTGGTCGGGATAATGACGCTGTTGGGTGACAAACCGTTTATTTCCATCTAGCAGTCGTTGTAGAGCTTGTTTAGGACTGACGGGATTGGGATTTGCTGGATTTGCATCCGCAACTACTTTCTGGAAAGCAGAAATTGTTGGTGTATCCCACATTAAATTACTAGCAGTTGTTAAGCTCGCTATCCCTACAAATTTTAAGAAATTACGACGCCCTACAAATCCATTAATTCGACTCATCCATTTATTCCAGTGAACTAAACCAGCCCGTGACTAAGCTGTTGTCTTCTGGAAGATATCAAACTCTGGAATGGTTCAGCAGTTAGGAACTACACGGTTTAAGAGTCATTTAATTTTTAGTGGTTAGTGGTTAGTGGTTAGTGGTTAGTTGTTAGTTGTTAGTGGTTAGTTGTTATACATTTCTACTATCGACTATCCACTATCTCTTGAGCGCACCCAAATATAGTTCGCCTACCTTTGGATCGTTTAACAATTCTATACCAGGACCTGTGATCGCATCGCGTCCGGACTCTAGCACGCAACCCCGATGAGCCATTTCTAAGGCTTTACGGGCATTTTGCTCGACGAGTATAATTGCTGTACCACTTTGGTTGACTTGTTTGATTTGTTCAAAGACTTGCGTGACTAGAATAGGAGACAAAGCTGCAGATGGTTCATCTAATATCAATAAGCTAGGGTCTAGCATCAAAGCTTTACCCATTGCTAGCATCTGACGTTCGCCACCGGAGAGGGTACCTGCACGTTGACGGCGGCGATCGCCTAACCTAGGAAACATACTATATATTTTATCTTTGAGTGGTTTGACGGAAACATTGCGAACAAAAGCTCCCATCTCTAAATTTTCTTCCACACTTAGAGAAGGGAAAACATTAGAGATTTGGGGTACATAGCACATTCCCCGTTGAACGATTTGATTTGACTTCAACCCAACGATATTTTCGCCGTTAAAGGTAATTGTACCTGTGTGGGGAGTTAACAGCCCAAAGACGGTTTTTGCCAAAGTAGATTTACCCGCACCGTTGGGTCCAATGACTGTGACTAATTCTCCCCGGTCTACCCAAAAATTTACACCTTGGAGAATATCTACATCTTTAATGTAGCCAGCGTGGACATTTTTAACCTCTAGTAAGGGAGAAGAATTAGGAACTGATTCAGACATCATAACCTTTTAATATATTTGTAAAATCTAATATAAATAGAAAAGCCCTTACCATACTAAGTACAGAAGGGGCATTTTTACGAGATTATTTTAAATAATCTTTGTTAACTCATATCTTGCACCTAGGTCAAAAACCGGGTTTCTTGAGAATGACGACGCTAAAAAAGCTTAATTTTTCGTTTAGAAACCCGGTTTTTCGGGTCTTGTTGAGAATGGTGCAAGATGTCAGTTAAGCAATCTTCTTTTTCTGATTGCGACGGACGGCGATGTATATACCGAGTACGGATAAAGCAGCTATACTAGTGGGCTCCGGAACTGGAACTGGTTTATCTGACACCATAATTTGACCGTTAACGACCTCACCATTGTCACCGACCTCACCAATATATAGGTATAAAGGATTACTAGAGTTCGAGAGGGCACTGGTGAGATTGAACGAGATTTTTCCGCCATCACCTAAGCTGACAAACCCAAAAGCTGTCGAAGGATTCGCAGAGTCTACCTGTAAAGCACTGGTAGAGTTTCCATCAAAACTGCCTAATGTGGCAACTAAGTTGTTTACAATACCATCAGTAGAACCGAACATATCTACTGCTTTGGCTGGATCTCCCGGATTGACGGGGTCACGCTGAGTTCCCGGTGTTAGTGCAGTTCCATTAGACGAAAAATCGAATACACTTAAACCTGAGATTCCATTGACAGAGGTTGCATTGTTGACTAACTCACGGCTTAACTTAATGGCGTCTAAATCAAAGCCACTAAACGCCCCAGTCGTACCACCTCCTCTGTTGCTGTCACCGATTGTAATAGAGTTGATATCAAAATCAACGTTAGATAGATCTGCGTAATAGACAGCAGTCCCAGCAGGATTACCGCCAGTTAAGCCCTCTAGCTTCTGAAAGGTAATATTCAAAGTAGCAGCTACTGCGCTGTAAGCAGACATCAGGGTAATAGCTGTACTAGCAAACCCTATCTTTAAAAAATTACTGATATAACTTTTTTCAAGCTTTTGCATAGATTTTCCTAAAATAGGAGTCCCACATTATGCAATACATACATCCACTTGCTGTGTCAGAAAAATAAACACAGTTCTATTGTTACTTTTTACAAGCTTTTTACCAAGTTTCTATTAAGCTACGGTGAAAAAAATATCAAGATTCAGTGTTTTTACGGTATGAGCAGGGTGGGTATCCCAATACTTGTCGATTAACGCTCTTGTGTCAGAAACCCGGTTTCTCAGAGAAACCGGGTTTCTAATTTACGGGAGCCCACCTCAATACTGTTCAGAAGCATATGGAAGTGACACAAACCCGGTAACTCCTACAAAACCCGGTTTCTCGTTTTCGCCTCACTAAGAAGGTGTTTTTTGCAAATCAGGTCGTTCCTCTGGAACAATCGCCCCCTCTACCGGACACACTTGGATGCAGATACCACAGTCAATACAGGTAGCAAAGTCAATCCAATACCAATCAGTCCCTTTGACGTTTTTTCCAGGACCTGGATGAATGCATGCAACCGGACAGGCGTCTACGCAATCAGCAACGCCTTCACAAACTTCAGTAACAATTGTATGCGGCATAATTCCCCTCTAGTTGGATCGAAATTGCACTATAGCGATCCTAAGTCAATACCGCTCGGATAAGCGAACATGAGAAACCCGGTTTCTTAGAGAAACCGGGTTTAGAGCGCCCCACGCAACTCTTAACTGAGAAAAAGGGAAAAACCCTTTTTTCCCTCTTTTTTGCTTCTTATTCAACGACATCGGGGTCAATACCGAGGGAACGTAACCTTTCCTTCAACTTTTGTACCTGTTTTTCCGCCTGTTCTGCACGTTCCTCCGCTTGTTGTCTTGCTAAAACTTCTTGACGTAGGGACTGTGCAAGTTCGTCGGGAATTAACAGCTTCTCTCCCGTATCCTCTCGATAAAATCCGATCAACCGTCCTTCTTGTTGCAAGCGCAGTTGCAAGGGTTCGCTACGGTTGTCTGTAATTTGTTCGTAAGTTTCTCCACGCAGACGATATCCGCGTAAATTTTCTTCTATCCACTCGCCTTTCGGGTCAAATAGCCAGTATTCTGTGACTCCTATCTGTTCGTATAAAGTTTTTTTAAATACCTGGTCTTGGTCTTTGGTACCTTGTGATGTCATTTCAAAAATCACTTTGGGGACTTGACCTTCCTCCCAGATTTTGTAGTGGTCCCGACCCCCTGGTGCCACATCAAAAATCACCATCACATCTGGGGCGACACGGAGTTTGGGAAAACCTTGAGCATAGTAAAGAAACTGATTTCCCAAAACTGTGGCCTGACGACCTACTAAGTATTGTCTCAGGACTTCCAAGGTAATCAGCAAAGCATAAAGATGATCGTAGGTCTCCGCCACTGGTGTACCATCCGCGCTTGGGTAGAACGGTTCTGTTTGTTGAGTAACAGGTAAAGTAGCTGTCATGGTTTTTAAGGTACTGCTACGAAAATCTATTGTATATCAGTACTTTTGTTCTGGCTCACTTGTCTAAGGTTAAAACTCCTGTGCGATCGCTCTTCTAGTTGATGTGATAGGTTTTCATCCTCCTTTGATATCATGTCCTTTGAGCATAACCATAATAAAAGTTTCTTAACTTCTTAGCGCCTTTGCGTCTTTGCGTGAGTTTTATCCATCTTGTGAGGTACTCTTACTTACTCCGATCCTAAGGGCAGGCGTCCCGCCTGCTTCCACAAGAGGTGGATATCAGACTTTTGACTTTTGACTTCCCCAAAGGGACTGACGCTCCCGTTCCCCTGTTCCTCCCGCAACAGGGGTTTTTACTAAGTACTTATTCCTACTACAAGGGTGGTTTTTAGTGAAACAACAGCCCAATTTATAGAAAAAATCCTGAAATCTATATAAATTAATAGTTTCATCTATCCACTTCTGGCTTGGACACTTTAGAATGATTCATTGAAAAGTTGAGCCGATGGGAGTTACAGACGTTTTAGGCAGAAATACTCCTAAAGGAGGACTTTTGTAAATCTCGAAACAGAGCATTTCAGTAGAGATGCTCTAGGGAGCATCTGTACACAATCGCAAGAAAACCTAAGGAGTTTGACATGAATAAAGGTGAATTGGTTGATGCAGTGGCTGAAAAGGCTAGTGTTACCAAAAAACAAGCCGATGCGGTCTTAACTGCGGCTTTAGAAACCATCATTGAAGCTGTTTCTTCTGGCGATAAGGTCACTTTAGTGGGATTCGGTTCTTTTGAATCACGGGAACGTAAAGCCCGTGAAGGTCGCAACCCCAAAACCAACGAGAAGATGGAAATTCCTGCAACTAAGGTTCCTGCTTTCTCCGCAGGTAAACTCTTTAGAGAAAAGGTTGCACCCCCAAAAGCGTAGATTTTCCTCTAACCAACCCTTTTGAGATGAAACTACCAGTACACGGAGGAAATTTAGCTTGGGCAGCAGCACTGGCTGGCTGTCCTCCGAGTGCTATTCTGGACTTTTCTGCTAGTATCAGCCCGTTGGGACCGCCTAAGAGCGCTTTAGCGGCAATTGAATCCCAATTGGACAATCTCAAGCATTATCCAGATCCTGAGTACAGTGACCTGAGGTCCGCTCTCAGTCACTTTCATCAACTGCCCCCAGAGTGGATTTTGCCGGGAAATGGCTCGGCAGAATTGCTTTCTTTAGCAGGTCGGGAATTAGCATCGTTAGTCGCAACAGCTTTAATTTCTCCAGCCTTTGGCGATTACTATCGATCGCTGGCGGCACATAACGCCAAAGTTTTGGAGTTTCCTTTGTCATTGGTCATCGGTCAGTGGTCATTTGTCACGAAGGATTTGTCATTAATTCTTGACAATAGACAAAGAACAAAGGACAAAGGACTACTGCTAAATAACCCTCATAATCCTACGGGAAGGTTATTCTCACGGGAAGCCATTCTGCCGTATCTCAAGGAATTTGCTCTGGTAGTGGTAGATGAAGCTTTTATGGACTTTCTGCCTCCGGATCGAGAACAAAGCTTGATAAATGTAGTAGAGGAACACCCAAACTTAGTCATTTTGCGATCGCTGACCAAGTTCTACAGTCTCCCAGGCTTGCGCTTAGGATATGCGATCGCCCACCCCGAACGTTTGCGACGCTGGCAGTTGTGGCGCGACCCTTGGCCTGTCAACACCCTCGCAGAGGCGGCAGCGATCGCCGTTCTTCAGGATCGGGAATTTCAGGAGCAAACATGGGCATGGCTACCGTCAGCACGAAACCAACTCTTCCAGGGTTTAGCCTCTCTACCGCGATTGCAGCCCCTGCCCAGTGCCGCTAATTTCTTACTGGTGGAATCACAGCAGTCTAGCTCCCAGTTGCAACAAAAATTACTCAAGCATCACCAAATTCTCATTCGTGATTGCTTGAGTTTTTCCCAACTAGGCGATCGCTATTTTCGCCTAGCAGTGCGCTCTTTATCAGATAACGAGCGTTTGTTAAAAGCCATGAAGGAG
The DNA here is from genome assembly GCA_035967975.1 of Scytonema sp. PMC 1070.18. Taxonomy (GTDB): domain Bacteria; phylum Cyanobacteriota; class Cyanobacteriia; order Cyanobacteriales; family Nostocaceae; genus Scytonema. The sequence continues at coordinate 6,363 of JAWQFQ010000251.1, read as the reverse complement.
GTTTTGAGTAAAGAATAAGTCAGGGCGCGGCGGAAATAGCGCCCCTACATCCCTACACCCCTACATTTCTTGAGTATCAAAGTTATGAATCAGGAGTGATGAGCTAAGAGTAGAAGAACTCTATAATTAAGAACTTAAGACTCGAAATTATAACTTCTGTAAAGACCCGCCATAGCGTGTCTCTACAACTTCTAACTCATAACTCCTAATTCTCGTGACTATTGACTACGATGTTGTGATTATTGGTGGCACTCTAGCCGGACGCTATGCTGCCCTAACTGCTACCCAACTTAAAGCCAAAGTCGCCTTAGTCGAACCAGTAGCAGACAGCGCTTTACAGCCAAATAGTGTACCCTTTGATTTCGTCTATAGCCATACGCTTGACCGAATCGGCACTCTCGCCAAACAACTCAGTGAGGAGATGCTATTCGGTCTTCATACTTTTTGCGCTGATTCTCAGGAAAAATGCGAAATTTCTGTGAATCTGCCTCAGGTGATGTCATATGCGCGTGGAGCGATCGCCAAACTTCAAGAGCAGCATTCACTAACAATTCTATCCGCACAAGGGGTAGATGTGATTGTTGACAAAGGTCAGTTTCAACCGTCGCCGCATTTAGCATTTGTACTCAGCGATCGCTTGCTTCATGCACGCGCTTATTTGCTGGCTACAGGTTCTCGTCCAGCGATTCCAGAGATTGAAGGACTGCAAAAGACAGGTTTTCTGACTTTACCAGAGGTTTGGCAAACTTTAAACAGTGCCACGCCACCCAGACAGTGGGTTATTCTTGGCGGTACTCCCCAAAGTATCGAAATGGCTCAAATACTGGCGCGGATGGGTGACAGCGTCTCACTCGTTTTAGAACGCCCTAGCATTCTTTTTTATCTTGACCCAGACATCGCCGAACTACTTTTCAGCCAATTAGAAGCAGACGGTGTCCGTGTCTTCACCAATATACCAGTCACTCAAGTCAGAAGAATTGACGACAACAAATGGCTTCAAATTGGAGATAAGGCTATTGAAACAGATGAAATTATTGTAGCAACAGCACAACAGCCGAATATTGAAGCTTTAAATTTAGCAGCGGTAGATGTCAAATGGAATCAGCGTCGTTTGGTCGTTAATAAAAAACTGCAAACAACAAATCCCCGCATATGGGCTTGTGGTGATGCGATCGGGGGCTATGACTTTCCCAATATTGCCAATTACGAGGCAAGAATTGCCTTACAAAATGCGCTTTTTTTTCCCCGTTTTAAAGTTAACTATCAATGTATTCCTTGGACAGTCTTTACTAATCCACCCCTAGCACTTATAGGTTTAACTGAATTACAAGCGAAACGCCGCTATAGTCAAAAAGAAGTTATAGTTTTAATACAATATTTTAAATCTATAGCTGCTGCTCAAATCCATAATAAAACAACAGGTATATGTAAATTAATTGTTTTAAAAAATGGCAAAATTCTAGGAGCATCAATTTTGGGAGCAGAAGCCAATGAACTAATTAATATCATTGCTTTAGCAATGTCCCAAAACATAAAAGTGAATCATCTTGCTCATTTAGCTCCTTCCCACTCCACTTTTTCTGAGATTTTAACGAAAACGGCACATTGTTGGAGTCAACAAAAACTCAGTGACAATATTGGGAGACAGGACTTTCTAGAAGGGTTTTTCCACTTGCGTAGAAATTGGAAATTGTAGAGTCGAGAAGAGAAACCCGGTATCTTCAAGATACCGGGTTTGGAGTCCCATTATAAACACCTCTATAGCTTATAAAAGCTGATAGCTGACGGTTGGGTCTAAACGTGTAAAAATCTGCCAGCCTCCGGAAAAATCCCCCCTAAAATTAACTAGTTTTGCACCCAAAATCTTGGGTTAGGGGGGATAATTCCTTTCAACATCGTTGGCGCTAAACCCATTACGTGTAATGAGGCTGGCAGATTTTTCCGGTTTTAATGAAACGGCTGAACGCTTACGATTTCTCTGTGCTAGCGGAACATACTACTTACAGAACTATCCTCGTGAATCCGCCAGATAGTTTCCCCAAGCAGATTAGCTACTGATAGCATAACTAGTTGGGGGAAGCGTTGGCTGTCATCTAAAGGAATTGTGTTAGTCACAATCACTTCCTCAAATATCCCACTGGATAATCGTTCAATGGCTGGGGGAGAAAACACAGCGTGAGTTGCACAAGCGTATACCTGACGAGCACCTTCCTGACGCAGGAGTTTAGCGGCTTCCGAAATGGTACCGCCAGTGTCAATCATGTCATCCACTAGCACTGCGGTTTTGCCGTTCACATCGCCAACGACATTTAAAACTTCAGCCACGTTGTGAGCTTGACGGCGTTTGTCTATAATTGCTAATGGTGCATCATTAAGCTTTTTGGCAAATGCTCTAGCCCTTGCGACACCGCCAACATCTGGGGAAACGACGACAAGGTCATGTAAATCTTTGCTGGCGAGATAATCGAGCAAAACTGGCGAACCATAAACGTGGTCTAAGGGGATGTCGAAATAGCCTTGAATCTGAGCCGAGTGCAAATCCATTGCTAAGATTCGATTGGCTCCGGCTTCTGTAATGAGGTTAGCAACTAACTTAGCAGTGATTGATTCTCGTCCTGCTGTTTTGCGATCGGCGCGGGCATAACCATAATATGGAATGACTGCGGTGACTTGACGTGCTGATGCGCGACGACAAGCGTCAATCATAATCAGTAATTCCATCAAATGGTCATTCACAGGACGACAGGAAGGTTGGATTAAATAAACATCACAGCCTCGAATTGACTCTTGAATTTGAATGTAAAGTTCCCCATCCGCAAAGCGTTTGCGAATCATGGGTCCCAAGTCCAGACCCAAGTAACGGGCGACTTCTTGGGAAAGAGGAATGTTCGCAGAGCCAGAGAACAGCCGCAGGCGATTATTTTCAGTTACTCCTGTGGTAGTTGGCTGCACTTTTAAAGATGCAGTACTGAGCACAGCAGATCCTTGATGTGCATTCATGGCAATCCTATCATCAGTAATTAGAGTGATTTAACCGAAAATAGCCGGAAAATATATATGTGCGCTTTTTTGAAGCTTTCATAAAAAGTTTCAACATACCTCCATGAAATTACATACAGCTAATTCTCTAGCCCTTTTTATACAAACAATTGATAGCTTAACTGACATTAAGTTTATAAACCATACCCTGAGTTTAGATTTTTTAGCCTAATCTCTAAAAATCCACTTTTAAAGGATGTGTACTGGATACAATACGTGCCTCTCACCACAGAACTTATGACTGTGATCCAGCGTTTCCAGCGTTGATTGCTATGAAACTTTGACATTGTAGGTATAAATTCTCAAAAATTATCTCGCTAAGGAGTATCAGATACTTAATGATACTACCTTTAAGTGCAAATTGAGGAACTTTGATGAAAATAGGGTGTGGGGGGGAAGATTTTATGTGGGGAACTTCATTGGACGGCTTCTTGAGGAACGTTCTTATAGCGGTATTCGTCTGGAAACCGTACTCAATCTGGTGAAGTCCTCCTCTGTTGCTGCTACTCTTAAGAAATTATGCAACCACCGATTACAGCTGGCACTGTCTTACAGAACCGTTACCGGATCGTCAAAACTTTGGGTCAAGGGGGATTTGGTAGAACCTATCTAGCAGAAGACCTGAGACGTTTTAATGAACTTTGTGCAATCAAAGAATTAATTCCAGTGGTGACTGGGGGTTACGCTTGGAAAAAGGCTAAAGAGCTTTTTGAGCGCGAAGCAGCAACTTTATATCAAATTCAACACCCGCAGGTACCGCAGTTTCGGGAGAAATTTGAACAAGACCAGCGCCTGTTTTTGGTGCAAGACTATGTTGCTGGAAAAACTTATCGTGCTCTTTTGGATGAACGAAAGGCAGTTAGCAATACTGGTGTATTTACAGAGAAAGAAGTATTGCAATTAATACAGTTTATGGTGCCTGTTTTAGAGCATATCCACGCTTTCGGAATTATTCATCGGGATATTGCACCAGATAATATCATTCTCAGAGACAAAGATAATTTACCAGTTTTGATTGATTTTGGGGTGGTAAAAGAACTGGCGACGCGATTGCGGTCTCCAGACCATACCATGCAAGCAACTAGTGTGGGGAAATTTGGCTATGCTCCTAGCGAACAACTTCAAACAGGTCGAGCTTACCCCAGCAGTGACCTGTACGCACTCGCTGTCACATCAATCGTTTTGCTGACGGGTAAGGAACCCCAGGAACTGTTGGATGACAACCACCAAATGTGGAAGTGGGAACGCTCGGTCACAGTCAATCCTCAGCTAGCTAAAATTTTGAATCGGATGTTGAGCCAAAAACCTAGCGATCGCTACCAAAATGCGGCGGCTGTCAAACAAGCACTACAAACGATGCAACAATCCAATGTTCCCAATCCCAATTTATCCAACGTACAAACAGTAGCAGTCGGTCGCCGTCTCGATCCAGTCCAATCACCACCTGCGCCCAAAAAACCTGACCAGGTTGTTCAACCACCTTCTCACAGTTCCATCTTAGATAATCCTTTAGCAATTGTGGGAATGGTCATTTTTGTCATTTGTCTGGCGGGCTTTACTTCTTGGGCGATCGTCAGTACAATCCGCGCTAACCAATCACCACAAGCCCAAGAACCCGCAGAACCACAAACATTCCCTTCACCAGTAGTTCCTGGTGGTGATAACTCCGAAACGACACCAACACCTACACCTACATCAGTAAACAACGAACCTGTTGTCTTCAGTAAACGCCTTCGGTTTGGAGAATCAAATACAACCACCGTTGAAGGGACTCTCAAAGCCAATGAAACAATCCGATACACCTTTCGCGGTGAAGAAGGACAGCAGATAACTGTATCACTAGCCCAAAAAGGTGGTGTAGAGATTACAGTGTTAGGTCCAAATCGTGAACCTATAGATAACACCGCTCAACGAGTTACCTTTTATAAAGACAAGTTACCTTTTACGGGAAGATACGCAATACAACTCACTCCTATCCCAGGCGTCTCCCAAGCTAATTACAGCCTCAATATTGGTTTAGAAAACCCTGTCGAACCAACACCCACACCAACACCCACAGATTCACCAGAACCAACACCTCCGGAAACCTCTCCCTCCCCAGAACCAACACCTCCAGAAACTCCATCCTCCCCAGAACTAACGCCTACGGAAACCCCACCCTCCCCAGAACCTACAGAACAACCTCCATCTCCTCCTATTGACGAACAAAATAATCCGCCTGCTAGTTCAACTCCAACCCCCACTGTCGGTGAAACAGGTTCTCAGTAGACATAGGCGTGAAACTAAATATGCATTACCCAAAAGCCTTAGTAGGGGCGTTGGCGGAGCCTTAGAGCAGGATAACGTTCGCCCCTACATACATCTTTTTCACTAGATTTCTAGATGCTATTTTGATTATTAGAGATGGTTAACATAGCTTATGCAGTATGGTAGTCCACTTTCAAGACTGCGAGGGATAGCGAAAATCAGAAACCCGGTATCTTGGAGATACCGGGTTTCTCCATTTTGACGAATGATGCCCGGATTGCCATATAGTGTTACAACAAAGTTAAAGTGAAATGATATGCACAAAGGATAGAGAAGCAGTTGGACGCATTGCTGATTACTGGAACTGATACGGATGCTGGAAAAACTGTCTTAACAACAGCATTAGCAGCTTACTGGCAAAAATATTGCTCCTCCCGTAGCATAGGAATTATGAAACTGATGCAATCGGGTGTGGGCGATCGCGAATGGTATCAAAAGGTCTTCTCTCTAGATCAATCTCCAGAGGAAATAGCACCTTTGTACTTTCAAGCACCCCTAGCCCCTCCTCTTGCTGCAGCCAAGGAAAATCGAACTGTGGATTTAGCATCTGTGTGGCGAACATTGACAGATTTGCGTCAACGTCGGGATTGTCTTTTAGTAGAAGCACTCGGAGGACTGGGTTCACCTGTCACAGATGAACTCACAGTAGCGGATATAGCAGGTGAATGGCGATTACCAATTGTCTTAGTTGTACCAGTCAGATTGGGGGCGATCGCTCAAGCTGTTGCCAATGTAGCACTAGCCCAACGTTCACACGTTAATATTAAAGGTATAGTTCTCAACTGCGTTCAACCCCGAACCGATGAAGAAATTGCCGATTGGACACCGACAGATATGATTCAATCGCTCACAAACATTCCTGTTTTGGGTTGTTTACCATACTTAAAGAATCTAGCTGATTTGGAACAGATGGCACAAGCCGCATCAAATTTAGATTTAGAACAATTCTTTCCTCATACCTTGGCGTTGCATAAAATAGGGATGAATTATTGAACCGCAAAGACGCGATCGGGTCGC
>JAWQFQ010000250.1:0-13661 GCA_035967975.1 Scytonema sp. PMC 1070.18 | reverse complement strand
AGGGGGGATCAACCAGTGCTTGAAATTACAACAAACCACTTTTCAAACATCCTCTGAGACTGCACTCTATTTCCCCAGAAGCTGAACTCAGGGTTGGAGAAGGTCAAAAATTTAGTACATCTTTGTAGCGTTTCTTAGTCTGCTGAGGTACAAATTTATCTGCGTTTATCTGCGTTCATCTGCTGTTAATTTTTCTTCATGTACCTTACTAAGAGTGCATGCGCTAAAGCGCTACTAAGAGCCAATTACAGAGATTTGACTTTCTTTATACACTGGGGTTTTTTCTCACCGATTTATTTAAGTCCAGTTTAAGATTATAACCCGTTTCAACGGGTTTGAGCTTTTAGCCCTAACTTTAGTTAAGGGCATTTATTAGCATCAGAAACCCAGTATCTGACAGATATTGGGTTTCTTCATCTTACGAATGATTTTGGACTGATATATTGATTCATAAAGTTTACCAAAAATTTATATTTAAATTCATATGTAGCTGTAAATTTTAGATGTAATTACGTAGTAATATACACAATATAAGGGGTAGTAAAATTCCACAGGATAACTAGAGTAAAAATGAGTAACTACGATGCTCGTCTTAGTACATGAAAAGTTTCACCAGCAAGAATATTTCTAGTATGCTTCTACCTTATGTAGGGCTTTGGTTGTGATCGCCTTTATATCACTGATTACCTTTTCTAGATGCTAATGGTTTGCTAACTAACCTATTGGAAAAGTAAGATTGCTTCCTCTTGTGCAATTAATTTTTTCAAGAATTCAATCCGGTTAATGGAGTTTTATGTTCATCGCCGAATCATAAATACTGAGGTATTGCTATGGCTGTTAATTTCAATGGTTCGTATTCTCAAAACTTTGATACCCTAACCACATCAGGCTCTTCTAATGCTTGGAGTAACGATACTACAATCCCTGGGTGGTCTCTTTTCCGTCAGCCTACCCCAGGAACCGTTATCACAGCTTATTCAGCAAACAATGGTAGTAGTAATACTGGAAGTTTTTACAGTTACGGTACAACAAGTTCCACTGATAGAGCATTAGGTGGGCTTGGTTCAGGAGGAAGCTATTTTGGTAGTCCAGCATCAGGAGATATTGCAGGATGGATTGCTTTTTCTACGACAAACACCACTGGTTCTACTATCAACAGTTTAAATGTTGCTTTTAATGGAGAACAATGGCGCAACGGTGGAAACGCTAGCGCTCAGACAATGGTTCTGGAGTATGGATTTGGTACAGATTTTACTACAGTTCCTACTTGGACTGCTCCTGGTAACAATTTTGATTGGACTTCTCCAGTCGCGACTGCTACAGCTGCAGCGGTTGATGGTAATGTAGATGGTCGAGTAGCGGATCGGGGCGGAACGCTCAATAACTTAAACTGGGCAAACAATGATACATTGTGGATTCGTTGGGTTGAAAGAAACGATGCAGGAAGCGATCATGGTTTGGCGATCGATGACTTTAGTATTTCGGCAGTTACAACTCCGACAATCATTATTAACGAAATTGATTCGGATACTCCTGGTACTGATGCAGCAGAGTTTGTCGAACTCTACGATGGTGGTGTTGGCAATACAGACCTCAGCGGACTCACTGTTGTTTTCTACAATGGTAGTAATGACCAATCCTACGCCGCTTTTGACCTAGATGGCTTCAGCACCGATGCTAATGGCTACTTTGTTCTCGGTAATACAGGTATTCCTGGTGTAAGCTTAACCTTTTCTGGAAATACTTTACAAAATGGCGCAGATGCAGTTGCGCTTTATATGGCTGATGCCAGTGATTTTCCTAATGGTACAGCTGTCACAACGACAAATTTAGTGGATGCGATCGTCTACGATACCAATGATGCTGATGATACTGGTTTGCTACCCCTGCTTAATTCCGGTGAACCTCAAGTAAACGAAGGTGGTGGTACAAATGGCAGTGATAATGACTCACTTCAAAGAATACCAAATGGTACAGGGGGTGCTCGCAACACCAGCAGTTATCAAGCATTAGCTCCAACACCTGGTGCAGCTAATGGAACTACTCCACCATCTGGTTTAACTGTCACAATAGCAGCAACAGACGCAGCAGCAGCAGAAGCAGGACAAGACACAGGAAATTTCAGAATCACTCGCACGGGCGATACCACATCTGATTTAACTGTTGAATACACTGTTACAGGAACAGCAACAAACGGCACTGATTATACGCCCAATCTAACTGGTACTGCTATAATCGCATCTGGTCAATCATTTGTAGACATCACAATTACACCAGTTGATGATGCATTAATAGAGAGTAATGAAACAGCCACTCTCACACTGGTTGATACTGCTGACTATGATTTAGGCGCTACCACCACAGCAACCGTAACTATTGCGGATAATGATGTAGGTCCTGGACCTATCCGCATTTATGATATTCAAGGTGCAGCACATACTTCACCACTAGTAGGTCAGTCAGTCTCGAATGTACCTGGTATTGTCACTGCGGTAGATTCTAATGGATTTTATTTGCAAGACCCCACTGGTGATGGTGATATTGCTACCTCAGACGGTATTTTCGTTTTCACGAGTTCAAATCCCACTGTCAGTGTTGGCGACTCTATACTAGTGAGTGGAACAGTCAGTGAATTTATTCCTGGTGGTGCTAGCACAGGTAACCTTTCCATCACTCAAATTGGCGGTAGCCCAACTATCACTACTGTATCTACTGGCAATCCCCTTCCATCTGCAGTTATCTTGGGTGCTGATGGTCGCACTCCTCCAACACAAGTCATTGATAATGACCAAGCCACTTCATACAATGTTCTCCAAGGTGGAGGAGTTTATGAACCAACAACAGATGGTCTTGACTTCTACGAAAGTTTAGAGGGAATGCGGGTTACGATTAATGATGCCCTTGCTGTTAGCCCTACTAACGGATTTGGAGAAATCTTTACCGTTGCAGATAATGGTGCTAATGCTACTGGTTTAAGCACCCGAGGTACAATTAACATCGCTCCAGATGACTTCAACCCAGAAAGAATCCAAATTCAGTTTGATAGCGGAATTCTACCAGGATTTTCACAGCAAGTTGATGTCGGTGCTCAGCTAGGTGATGTCACTGGTGTCGTTGGCTACAACTTTGGTAACTTTGAGGTGAATGTTACAGAAGCTTTCACCCCTGTTGCTGCATCTACCTTACAGCCAGAAGTGTCTAACTTGCAGGGTGGTCAGACTCAACTCACAGTTGCTAGCTACAACGTCCTAAACCTCGATCCTAATGACAGCGATGGAGATACCGATGTTGCTGATGGTCGGTTTACGGCGATCGCGAATCAAATTGTCAACAACCTCAACTTGCCAGACATCGTTAGCTTACAAGAGGTTCAAGACAATGACGGTTCCGTTAATTCTAACATTACAGCTGCTGACCAAACACTGCAATTGCTCGTCAACCAGATTAGTGCTATCAGCGGTGTAACCTACTCCTTTATCGATAACCCCTTCATTGGCGACGACACCAACGGTGGGCAACCAGGTGGTAATATCCGTACAGCGTTCCTGTACAATCCGAACCGTGTGAGCTTGGCTGGAGATTCACTTCCGAATCAACCTTTCCAAGGTTCCGTGCAAACCGTTGTCGATCCCCAAGACCAGCAGACAAATCCAAATAACCCATTCGAGGACGCCCGCTTACCCCTCGTTGGCAAGTTTATCTTCAACGACCAAGAAGTTACGGTTATTAACAACCACTTCTCCTCTAAGGGAGGTAGCAGTCCACTATTTGGTGCGACTCAGCCTGCTGCTGATCTACAGGAAGATCCACAAGTTAATGGTGGCGTAGATGCTCGTCTGGCTCAAGCCCAAGCAGTTAAGTCCTACGTTGACAGCATTCTAGCTAGTAATTCTGATGCTAATGTCGTTGTCCAGGGAGATTTCAACGAGTTTGAGTTTATTTCGCCATTAAATACTCTTGAACAGAGCCTAACTAACCTCACTGAAACCTTACTAACAGATAAAGAGCGCTACTCCTTCATTTTTGATGGCAATTCTCAAGCACTCGATCATACTTTAATCAGCACCAACCTAGCTAATAATGGTGCTGAGTATGACATTGTCCACGTCAACACAGAGTTTGCAGACACAGCCCAGCGAGCTAGCGATCACGATCCCGTCCTGGCTCGACTTAATGTGGCAAGAAATGTTATACAAGGAACATCCGGACGTGATACTTTGGTTGGTACTGGAAACGGTGACACAATCATTGGTGGCTCAGGTGCAGACAATCTCACAGGTGGAGCAGGTAGAGATGAGTTTGTTTACACCAATATACGCGATCGCGGTGACACAATTACTGACTTTGAAACAAGTATTGACAAACTTGTCTTTACTCAACTACTTAACACCTTAACAGGATACAACGGTAGCAACGTCAATGACTATCTCCAGATTACACAGGGTAGTAGTGCTAACAACTTCAACGTACGAATAGATTCTGATGGTTCTGGTGTAGATATCTTCAGACCTTTCATCACTGTGAACACGACTGGAGGCAACTTAACCTTATCAGACTTCACTGTAGGTAGTCCTGCATAAGAATAATGTTTGCGATGCGTAATCGCTCAGTTACAAAGGGTGTAGGGGTGTAGGGGCGTTGGCGAAGCCTTCCCGCAGGGTACGGTTGTTCGCCCTGACAAAGTGACAGCAAGGAAAAATAGTGTTTCTTTCATTTATAAACAGATTGCAATCGCCATCCGTACAACGCTTCCAAGAACATTCAAGCATTCATATAGCTGACATCTACCAACTCATTCACCAAAATACTTTTCTAATAAAATTCGTGGAGTTCTAATAATGTCAGCAAAAACACGTCTCAAGTCTTTACTCAAGCGTTCCTCTCGCAAAGTTGTAACATTTGGCTTGTTTGGCTTAGGTAGTGTCACTATTGCTTCACCTGCTTTTGCAGCCAGTATCGATTTAAGCAATTTCCAGACATCGGGTGATGTTGGTAATGTAACTCCAGACCAAGCTACAATTACTAACGCAGTTTCTTCTAGCAACCCCCAATATCCTGATGACTTTGATGGTTCAGGAAACCCTGTAAATTACAACGTTTCTGGTAGCGAACCAACCTATATTAGCGATTTAGAAACTTTTCTAGGTGTTTCTCAAGGAGCCCTCGGTCTTGATGCTACTGAAGGTTCTGCCATCAGAACAGCAAATCCAATATCTTTCCTCGCAGGGGATACTTTTAGCTTCGACTTTGACTTTGTGACTAATGATGATCCAGGCTCTGATTTTGCCTTTGTCACAATTGGTAGTTCAATTCTTTCTGCAACTGGTTCTCGGTTCGAGTATATTTTCCCAACGGCTGGTAGCTTCAACATCGGTATTGGCGTTATCGATGGAAATGATACTGCTAGGTCATCACAACTAGTTGTACGCAACGCTGATGTCAAGCCAGTTCCTGAACCTCTTACTATCATGGGTTCTTTGACAGCAATTGGTATGGGTGTACGTCTGCGTCAACGTCTACGTCAACGTTTAGAGAAAAAAGCTTAAGGAGCAACACTCGCAACAAATTTTGTCTCAGATGTAATGGATAGTTCACTCTGTCAATTCCACAGATAACCTATTCGTACACATTGAGAAACCCGGTTTCTTAAAGAAACCGGGTTTCTGAGTTGTCGCAACCGTTAACTATTACAAACTATAACTTTGTATGATTTTTAACCCGTTTTAACGGGTTTAAGCTTTCAGCCCGAATTTTAATTCAGGGTAAATCCTACGATCGCAAACCCTGTTGTTGAAGCAAAACATTCACCCAATCAGCATCAGTTTCCAAAAGTGGGGGAACTGGCTCGCGGGTATAATCTATAGCCAAATCAAACCCGGCTCGGTCGTACACTTGATGTAGCAAAGCTTGCAAATCTATCAAAGGTTCTGTATCTTCACGACGTAGCGGTAGTGGAAAAGATGGAATGGCTTCTTGTAGTCCAAATGGGTATAACTCAGCTTTGGGGCGGTGTTCGCTTCGGCTGACTAAAAGACGGTAATGTGATTTAATATCATAACCAACAATGGACATGGGTTGTCCGCTTCGTAGTAAATCGATTTCCACCAAGTGAGTTAAGCCACCTAGTACCGCATGACGCTTGGTTTCATAAGCCTTTCTTCCTTCACCAGAACGTTTATTTTTTGGCGAGAGAATCTCTATAACTGTTACAACTTCCCCAGTTCCTACCTCCCGCACCTCTAAGTATGATTCTCGTACTTCCTCTGGTATTGGAACAGTGACAGTCACTGGCTTAACTGGAGGTGATGCGATCGCAATACTTGACGTTTCTTCTGTATCCAAACGCGATCGCCCCACACTTACATCAGGTATACCTATCAAAACCGAATTCTCATCCGTCATTTTGTAAACCCTTTTCTCAATCGCAACCCGATACTTTGGGCGCAGTTGAGGAACCAAAAACTCTGCAATGAGCGTAATCAGCCAGTGATGGAATTCTACCCAAAGTTCTGGATGTTCTAGATAGGGGTTCATCCCTGGAAATGGAGAAGGCATAAAGTTAAGCGAAACTCTTAAGATAAAGCTTTTACATCATTTTAGCAAAATAGTCAAGATTAGTTCGTAGTTGCGCTTTAGCGTATGCATCGCAACTACGAACCAGATTATAAGGTAGACTTGCTCGCAGTTTCAAAAATCTGTTGTGCGGTTAAGTTCAATTCAGGAAATGTTGGCGACTGGATGCGATCGCCTCTCCTAAACCGAGTCACTTGGTATTCATCTTCTACCAAATAATAAATAGAGATGGTTGGTTGTTTGGGATTACCAATTATGTTACGTCCGCCAAGCGCAAGATAATCAATAATCCAGTATTCAGGAATACCAATTCCTTCGTACTCACCGTATTTTTTGTGGTAATCATCGCGCCAATTCGTACTCACTACCTCAACCACTAAAGGAATTGAAGCTGCTTGACTAACAGTGGATTCTTTTGCCCAAAGAGGTTCATTGACTAAGTTAGAGCTATTCAATACTAATACATCTGGAGAGTAACCTGATTCACTTTCTGCTGGCTTGACTAGTGCTGTTTTAGGTATGGAATAGGGAAGCTTTAGTCGTTTAATTTCCGCAGCTATTTCTAGCGTTAGAAAACCTGTAATGTCTTCATGTCCTCCTAGTGGTTGCGGCATTTTAACTATAACTCCATCATGCAGTTCATAACGCCCATCTTCTGGTTTCCATTTGGTAAATTCTTCAAATCTGACTAGTTTGCGTAGGGCTTGAGACATTTTTATGTTTCCTCAAACGTATTATCTTTTCCCTGTAAAAACCCGTTCCGCAGGTCCGGTCATGTACACTCGTTGGTCTAGTTCCGACCATTCAATCTCTAAAGGTCCTCCGGGAAGTTCTACTGTTGCAATGCGATCGCATTTCCCGGTCAACACTCCAGCCACCAACGATGCACACGCACCCGTACCGCAGGCTAAAGTAGCACCTGCACCGCGTTCCCATACCCGCATTTTCACGTAATCTTGACGAACCACTTCAATAAATTCTGTATTTGTCCGTCGAGGAAATACGGGGTTATTTTCAAATTGAGGACCAATAATTTCCAGAGGAATAGCTGCGACATCTTCTACAAAAGTAATGCAGTGAGGATTTCCCATACTGACACAGGTTATATCCCAGCTTTTCCCTGCAACTTGTATCGGTTGGTTAATCACTTTCTCATCATCGGGAGCGATAGTCGTAGGAATTTCACCAGCTAGTAACCTGGGAAGCCCCATGTCTACTCTAACTTGACCATCCGACATCAGTTGGGGTGTCATGACACCACCTAGTGTATGAATGGTGTATTTGTCACTTGTCCTTTGTGTTCCTTCCAAGTCAGCTAAAAAAGCAGCCAAACATCGAATCCCATTACCACACATCTCTGGTTCCGAACCATCAGAGTTGAAAATCCGCATGGTGTAGTCAGTACCATCTTGACCAGGTAGGGCAAAAATGACACCATCAGCACCGATACCAAAGTGGCGATCGCACCACTCAATGGCTTGTTCTGGTGTCACCATAGGTTTTGATGACGAACGATTGTCAACCAGAATAAAGTCATTGCCTAAACCATGATACTTAGTAAATTCGATTGCCATTTCTAAAATCCATGAATTATAGTTGTGTTTTCTACAATGTAGCGGTTAGCTAATGGCTCATAGCTAATAGCTAATGGCTAAGGGCTAATGGCTAACTATAACTATGATTACTGAATTTGACACCTCACTTCCCAGCATTCGACAATTACAAAGCATCATTCAGGAAGCATCTCCTATGCAGTTAAAACTGTTGACGGGAGATACTTTGACAGGGAAAGTTTTATGGCAAGATGCCCAATGCGTCTGTATAGTAGATGAAAACAACCAGAAAACAACCGTATGGAAGCAGGCAATTGCTTATGTTAGGGTGTAAGGGGGTAGGGGTGCAGGGGTGTAAGAGAATATCTTCATCACCTACACCCCCACACCCTTACACCCCTACATCCCTAATCTAAGACGCTATCCATTGGTAGAAACTGTTTGAGTGCATCGGCTTCACCTGCTTTCACCACAGGGACGGGTGGGGTCGTGTCAGTTTCTGGGGCGAGTTGTTGTACGAGTTGATTCACTGAAGGTAAACTACCACATAGTAAAACTTGGTCGCGCACTTGTAAATCCATATTGCCATCGGGGAAACGAAGAAACTTACCATCCCGTCTCATTGCTTGTACCAAAACCCCATACTGGTTGCGGAGATCCAAATCTCCAAGTGTTTTCCCAATCATTGGCGAATCACTGCTGAGTGTTACCCACTGACAAGCTTCGTTTTCTCTGGGAACAACAACCTGACCTTTGGCGAATTCATCTAGAGCAGCAACTTCGTCATCTGAACCCACTACCAACAAGCGATCGCCCTCTTCTAGTTGAGTCGCAGATACGGGAAAGTCGATTTCTTCGCCACCGTCGCGACGAATAGCCATCAAACTCACCCCAGTTAAGTAGCGCATATCCGCTTCTTCCAGGGACATTCCGACCAAGGGAGAACCAGAGGGAAGGGGATACCAGCGTTTGTTGAGGTCTTGAGTTGCTTGTTGTAAATCACGAGAAACCTCAGAAGCCGTGCGTACGGGTCGCAGGTCTAGATAATGGCGATTGCGGATTTCCTGAATTTCTCGTTGAACGACAGCTAGTGATAAACCTACGTCTGTGAGAATGTAGGAAACCATTTCCAAACTAGCCTCAAACTCTGGTTGTACCACTTCTCGCGCTCCCAGTTGGTAAAGCACCTCAATACTTTTATCATTGGTGGCGCGAACAACCACATCTAAATCGGGAGATAAATCCAAAGCTCGTTTCAGACAAAGACGGGTGCTCATAGGGTCGGGGAGTGCGATCGCCATTCCCTTTGCTTCATTCACCCCTGCTGTTTCTAAAACGTGAAAACTTATACAATTACCATAGACATAGGGAATCCCCACATCGCGCAATTGCTGAATCCTAGCTTCCGATTGGTCAATCACTACCACAGGTAGCTCGTGTTGCTGTAACAATTTTACCAAGTTACGTCCTACACGACCGTAACCACAGACCACCACATGGTCTTTGACTGGTATTTCTTTAGCCACCTCTATAGGATGACCCTCATCGCTGAAGAAGTTCTTTAACCAAGGTACTGATTCTGCCCAATTAAATAATGATGGAATCAACCGCAGCACAAAGGGGGTAATTATTAATGTAACAGCTGTTGTTCCTAATGTCAGTAAATATACGCGTCGAGAAACTAGCCCTAATGCTTGTCCTTCACTAGCAAGCACAAAGGAAAATTCCCCAATTTGTGCCAATCCAAACCCAACAATTAATGCTGTTTTTAATGGGTAGCGAAATAATATTACCAGTGGTGTAATGATTAAAACTTTACCAATAAATACCAGTGCTACCAATCCCAGAATGATTTCCAGGTTATTCCATAGAAATATTGGGTCAATTAACATCCCAATGGAAGCAAAGAATAAACTCGCAAAAATATCTCGCAGTGGTTCCACATAAGATAAGGTTTCGTCAGCATATTCTACTTCCGAAATCATCAATCCTGCGACAAACGCCCCCATTTCAATGGAAAGACCCAAGGATTCAGTAAGTAAAGCAATACCCAAACACAGCGCTACTACACCTAATAAAAATAACTCTCGGCTTTCCGTACGGGCTAGCAGTCTCAACAATGGTGGGATGAGCCAAATTCCGACTGCGATCGCGCCAGCAGCAAACAAGCCAATCTGTGCTAGAGCCAACAGGACTGCTACAGCAATAGATTCCCCCGGTTGGTGAAGAGCAGGTAAAACAGCAATCATCAATCCTAGCGCCAAATCCTGCACCACCAAAATTCCCAGCATCACCTGACCGTGCGGTGTTTCTGTTTCATTGCGCTCCATCAAGCACTTGAGGACGACTGCTGTGGAGGACAAAGATAGAATTGCACCCAAAAAGACTCCCTTTGCTGGTAAAGCTGACCACGCTCCTGCTACCCCACACAGCAAAACTGTAACCAAAATCGTTAGGGTAATCTGTAGTCCGCCTCCTCCAAGAGCTATTTTTTGGACTTTTTTAAGTTCTGTAAACGAAAATTCTACCCCCAAAGCAAATAACAGAAATGCGACCCCGAACTGAGCCAGAGTTTCGACCTGAATGACTTCTTTAATGAGTCTAAACCCGGACGGTCCGACAATCATTCCCCCAATGATATACCCCAGCAGAGCGGGTTGTCGCAAAAGCGCAGCAAAAAGACCGCCACAAGCAGCCACGGTGAAAACTAAAACCAAATCAACTATCAGCCTAAAATCTTCCTGCACGGGTTTTAAGGAGCAACATCAAGACCTATTAACCTCAGGATACAAAGTTTTTTATGAGTGTGGGAAAAAAGGGTGTGGGGTGTGGGGTGTGGGGGAAAGGGATGAGCACGGGTGTTAGAAACCCGGTATCTTTGAGATACCGGGTTTCTTTAGTCACCATTACCTCTACATCCCTAACTTCTTCCAAAAATTTTGATGGAAGGGAGAAACACTGAGGATATTAGGTTAGTCTGTTTCTTAACAGAAGAGATAAAATTTTTACGTTTCTATGACGATTGAATATCGCTCTAGTCTTTCTGCAAAAAAAATTCAACAACCACTCAGTGATTCCCTAGACAAACCTTGCTCTGTTAAACAGCTTTGGGTAAATCAAAAAAATTCTTCCCCCACACCCCACAACGCCACTTGCTTTAAGTCGGGGAACCCTAGCCGAGCAGTGGCTCCCCCACATCCCACACCCCGTTGGCGGACGATTAGTGCTTTGCTGGGAATTTTCGCTGCTTTACCCGTTGCGTTGGCTGCGCCAGCAAAAGCTTTAGAAGTAAAAGTAAGTCCGAATACACCTCAGTTGGGCGATACAATATCGGTGGTGGTGAGTCTAGATAACCCGTCCAATGGTGGCAATGTTACAGTTACAAGTGGTGATGAAACATATCCGGCGTATGAAATCGCACCTAATCAGTATCGAGCCATGATACCAACAACGCCGTTGGAAAAGCCTGGAGCAAGAAGTCTTCGTGTTTCTGGAGAAGGTCAGGTACGGGATTTATCTGTACAAGTCCGGTCTCGGAAATTTCCCGTTCAACGCATTAATTTACCACCAGGAAAATCTGGTATTGAACCGACAGAATATGAACTGCAACGGGTAGCAGCTTTTAAGGCGCTACAAACACCAGAAAAGTATTGGAACGGCTCTTTTTTACAACCAAACAAAGGAAGAATTACTACAATTTATGGTGTGCGCCGCTACTATAATGGTAAATTTGCAAATGACTACTACCATCGCGGTGTTGATTATGCAGGAGCTGCAGGTTCGCCTGTGGTCGCCCCAGCAGGTGGTCGAGTCGCATTGGTAGGACGAGTATCTGATGGATTCCGACTTCACGGTAACACAGTTGGCATTGACCACGGTCAAGGAGTCACCAGTATTTTTCTGCACCTAAGTCGTATCAATGTAAAAGAAGGAGATCTTGTCAAACCGGGTCAATTAATTGGCGCGGTTGGTTCAACAGGTGCTTCCACTGGTCCTCACTTACACTGGGGTCTCTATGTCCACAGTAAATCTGTCGATCCGGTACCTTGGAGACAGGAAGGCGTGAAATAAAAATTTGTTGAAAAAATAACTTTTTGCGTATCATTTTGGCTCTGAATTGGGCAGAATAAATAAGATTGGTACCGTCCCACCCTTGCTTGGATGGCTGATTATTATGATGATAGGCACTATGAGTATAGAGAAAATTGTGGAACAAGCTCTCCAGGATGGATATCTAACACCTTCTATGGAAGCCGAAGTCGGGCGAATTTGTGATAACGCCAGTGAACTTTCTATAGAAGAGTATATGGCATTAGATCGGTTGATGGGGGCGCTATTAACTGGGGAAGTGGTGGCGGTACCTCGCAAACAGTTTATTAACGTTATGGAAGAACTGGTACTGACAGAGTCAATTGCTCGTGTTGCTGAAATTGAAGCCACCAGCGAAAGTTCTCTTGATGTGGGCGACATTGCAGCATATGCGCTTAACCGTCTCCCTCCTTTATATGCCACAACAGAAGAAGGTGCTAGTTACCAACGCTTGCGTGCTAAAGCAGAACTTCAGGAACTGATTGCTCAGCAAGTCGGTGAGGCTATTTCTCGTAGCCTCGACCGACCCACTGTTGATAATAAAACGCCAGTTGGTACTAAAAACACTGCTAATGAAGTTCTACGCCAAGTCAGTGCTTTACTTGAAGCTTACGCGCCTCAATTTGAACAAAAGTGAAAAGGGTAATGGCTAATAGCTAATGGCTAATGGCTGATAGCTATTGGTTTTTTATTCTTGTACTTCCACGGTTGTTCCCAAACCCACTTGCTTGTACAGTAGGCGAACATCTGGGTTACGCATACGCAAGCAGCCGTGGGAAATGGCAGCTCCTACTAAATCATCATCTGGAGTACCGTGAAAACCAATTTGATTGCGCCCATCTGTCCAAAAACCAATCCATCTGTCTCCTAAGGGACTGTCCGTACCAGATGGGAAGATTTTTCCAGTGATTGGGTGTTGCCAAATAGGGTTGTGCTGCTTGTTCAAAACCTGAAATGAACCTGTAGGCGTTTCCCAACCTTTCTTACCAATACCGATTGGATAGCTAGCGATGACTGTTTCCCCACGATACACATAAACGCGGCGATCGCTCAAATCAACTAATACCTGATTCTTTCCAAATCCCAGTTGACTATTTTGTCTGGTTGAAGCATAAGCCGTTAGCAAACTTAAGGGGTTGTAGGTAGCTGTACTTTGTTTATCCCCTTGTAGCATTTGCTTCGGCTTTTTTGCTATGAGTGCTTGTCGAGAGGTGTTTTCATTTTTCCCTAACTCCGTTTCAGGTGTCACAGAAGTAGTAACGCGCCAATGAACAACAAGCGATAGAATTGCAGTCCCAAAACAAAGTAACATCACCACACGCGTTAAAGAGTCATTTCGTACCATCGCCATCGTATTTCTCCAGCATATCCAGCTAGCACTTGAGCTCGAATTAAGCCTACTCTAATCTATTCTGAAGCAAAAAACTGCTCAGAGGGGGGGAGGGA
>JAWQFQ010000249.1:10474-13700 GCA_035967975.1 Scytonema sp. PMC 1070.18 | reverse complement strand
ATCCCACGCTTCTCCTTCGGAGTAAGACGTGGGGCTTCTTTTGGTTTAAGCTAAAAAGGTCGTTTCTGCTGATGGTAAGTTTTCGAGGACTTGTCGATCATGTTGAATATCAATACCGACACTATTACCTAAAATAGCTAAAATTTTTACTTTTCCTGGCAAGGTAGGTGTTTTTACCACTGCTCTTGGTTCAGCATCTGGCGCACTTAAGGCGACTTCCGCAAAAGAGTTACCATCAACTAAATCCCATAAATGCCAGGGTAGTTTTAATAATATCTGATTTGAAGTCCGAATCAAAACTCGTACTTCATGGGGAGGAATAAATTGCTGTAAGCACTTGTCCCGAATTGGGCGAAAGAACTCTGACAGCAGCCATTGATTGAGTTGCTGGCGCAATTGGTTGGCTGATTTGTTACAGTCATAACGCCATAGTCTTCCAGTTGCGATCGCCTCAGTGCGGGAAGATTTTCCTACATTTAAGTAGTTTGACCGCCATCGCTCAACTGCTGTACCTAAGTCGGGGTTTGGTGGTAGGTATCCAGTTGTTTCTGTGTTTACACGATGATTTTCTTCCTCTATACTAAGTGTTACCCGCACTCCTTGTTCTAGGTCACCATCTAGCTTTAGGACAAGTAACTTCTGCATTATCAGCACCTTAAACGTTCTTTTTCCTTAAACCTTTTGTCAGGTCGTGTCCGATTAAGTAGTTATCATTAAAACTCACGCCAAGACGCAAAAGGTTTGCAAGCGTTTGATGATAAGTCATTGGGTGGACTCGATCTCGTTGAGTCTTTGTAGTTATAGATACATACAAATGAACACAGATGTTGTATCTACCTGTGTTCATTTATGGTCTTTTAGGACAGCCGCCTTTCCTTTTGTTAATTGCTAAAGAAAGAAACTTTTGCACCAGGTCTTACCTAGAACATCTGTTCCTTCTACAGGATGGAACGGATAATCTATGCAAAATGTTGCTAATCTTTACAAAAGTTTACATTTGAACGACCTTTCTACGGAATATCCACAAAGTTTGTATCATCCGAATTAAGGACAGTCCTCGCGGCTCTTTTATAAAGACGAGTGGAATCAGAGCTAAGAGCCTGAAAAAGGCAGAAATTGCAAATAATCCTATTAAACCTCCATTAGCTGGGTTTTGTGCAATAAATCCGCCGATAGTTGTCCCTAAAGCACCGCTCACCCCAGCAGCAGCTGCTGTAATAGCAAAGTAAATTGATTGCTGCTTGACTGGTACAACCCCAAGTTGCATATTGTGATTGCATAAGTCCACACCCGCAGAAGTTCCTCCGACATACAGGTGTAGTAGTGGTAGCCATACCCACATATCAAAACGATTCGCACTGATTCCAAGCCAGAAAAGAGGTGCGATCGCAACTAAAATCCCAATCATTATCAAAATAGGACGATTACCTATCTTGTCGGACAATTTCCCCCAAAAAATGAGCATCAACAAATTTGCTCCCGCTTGAAGACTACTGTAAAGAGTCACCAAACTCACATCTAGCTTCATCGTATCCA
Organism: Scytonema sp. PMC 1070.18; assembly: GCA_035967975.1. Taxonomy (GTDB): domain Bacteria; phylum Cyanobacteriota; class Cyanobacteriia; order Cyanobacteriales; family Nostocaceae; genus Scytonema. Next base: position 12,164 of record JAWQFQ010000249.1, on the reverse strand, counting down.
GCATATAGAGGTTGAAATAAGGAGCACTCAAGTTAAAAGCAAACATCCAACAACTGAAATAAAAAAGGAACATCAAGAAGTTAGAGTTTTTGAGGATGCTTGTTTTTACACTGGAATCTTGTTGAAAACGAGTTAATAGAACACTTTCTGATGGGTTATGAGGAGTATGTTGCACATCACAAGACTGACCCGCACAAGAGTTCTGGATTTGTGGGTTGATATCCGTCTGAAAGTACTGACAACCGATGCTCGTGATCCCCGATAGAATTCCAAACAAGACAAAGACTCCATAACCTTGGAGAGTTCCACCAGGAAATTTCGAGACTAAGAAACCAACTATCGGTACATAAATTAAATTTGTCAGACAAGCAGCACTGTTACGAAGCCCAAAATAACGCCCCCGCAATTGTCGAGGGACTATCATTGCTATCCAACTGACCCAAGAAGCACTTCCCAATCCAGCTAAGAGATGGGATAACAGTACAATCACCAATGTCAAAATGATTAGGTGGTGAGTATTAATCTGACCTAGACTGAAAGCTACAATACCAATCACCAAAATTAGCCAGAGTGAACGTGCTATTCCGTTGGTTAATAAGGAATACCGGAAGCGACTGGTTGTCAATTCTGACAGATACGCACCCAAAGGCTGGATGAGATTCACTACCATTGGGATAGAAGACAGCATTCCAAAAACAATCGGATTTGCACCTAATTCCACCAAGAAATGACTTAATAAAATACCACCGGTAGTAATTGAGAAAATTCCTACAAATACTGCATCTAGGGTGGAAGCTTTGAGGCTAGTACGAATAGCGTCTTTCTTTAGAGCAGGGGAGTTAGATGCTGAGGGAGAACAGACACTTGATTCAGAAATTGCAATTTGAGGTATCTTCGGAGCTAAGGACGTAGCCGTTTCTAGCGGAAGAGATTTCATACCTATTTTTACTGAGGGGGATTGTAAACGTAAGCGTTCAGCACTTTAGCCGTCAGCAGTCAGCGAGCGAAACCTGTTTCCTGTGTATTTTCTGGGCGTTCTGACACCTTATTAAACATTTCTATGGCTTACGAAAGCTGATGGCTGAGTGCTCTTGGCTGAACGCTTACTTGTAAACTGGGTTTGCAATTGTTCGTTATTCTAGCTTGCATAACTCCCAGGAACTTAAAAAAAGATAAACTTCTATCCCAAACAAAGTAGAAATATATTAGGTGAAAAACCTTTTCAAGCAACAGTTATGAAAACGACTCCCTATATTTGTCGGTTAAGCTCCAAAAACCGCCTATGAACCCGGTTTTGCATGAGTTACCGGGTTTGGTGAGCACACAAATAAACCCTTACCGAGCAGTAATAAATCATTTAGGATTTCTATGGGTGATAGCTGAAGGCTGAACGCTTACATAGTTCTGATGCTACTCAGATCCCAATTTCTTCAATTCTGTCCCCTAGTAATTATTTCAATAAGTCTTAAATTTATCGCTTCTAAGCTGTTTAAAGCAGCATTAGTAGTGCGTTGATGTTCAGCAAATATTCTTTGATGTTCAGCAGATGTTCGTTGATACTCATTAAAGTTAATTTGCATCATTTGTTGATTTTCTTGTAGCTGTAAAACTACATCGTCTAATACAGCACTGCGAGCTAGAATACGGTTAACGTCGCTCGATAAACTTTGCACTTCAGATTGTGTATTTT
>JAWQFQ010000249.1:0-10374 GCA_035967975.1 Scytonema sp. PMC 1070.18 | reverse complement strand
CTAATTGTTGTTGAGTCCGTTCTATTTGTTCTTGCGTTCTAAGTATCTGTTGCTGCACTTCAGATTGTGTATTTTCTAATTGTTGTTGAGTCCGTTTTATTTGTTCTTGCGTTCTAAGTGTCTGTTGCTGTACTTCAGATTGTGTATTTTCTAATTGTTGTTGAGTCCGTTCTATTTGTTCTTGCGTTCTAAGTATCTGTTGCTGTGTCTGTAATTGACTGCGAGTAAGTTGAGCTAACAGCGATCGAACATCATCATTGTTGTTTGAGTTAGTCATTGTTTGTATTTCCTTGAGAATTTTTGTTTTTTCTACTACCGCCTCTAGTTTCTCCTAACAATTCTGTATCTTTTGGTAACAGACCGCGCTCGATAGCTATTTTTAGAAAATGTAATTCTAAGAATCTATTAACACTTGTGTTATGTTCCTTCGCGAGTTTATTAAGCACTTCTAAAATAGCGCTGTCTATCCTGTAAGCGACTGGCTTGCGTTCACGCATTAAGTAGGTCAAAAACATTTGTGTACTCTCATATCATACTTTTTATTGCTTTGTGACAATCAATATATCATTAAATGTCAATAAACGTATGACATTTGTATACGTTTGACTGATGATAAGTTAAAATAGTTTGCGATCGCCAGTTTGCAGTACTCACAGGAGTGAGAAGCAAGCTACACAAACACCCCATATCTGAAGGTAGAGCCTTGAATATTAACGCTATCTACGCGTTTTTTCGTAATTGCAATTAGGCACGTTATACTCTTGGGGAGTAGAATTGCAAACTAGTGGTCCCATTTTGCACACACCTCGGCGGATACCCTTATACGTTAAAAGAAGATATACTTTGCACGGGAATAAACTGAGCATTTGATGTGGCTAGGATCTATTAGCCATAAGCGATTAGCTAATAGCTGAAGTGCTGACCGTTCAAAGTATAAACTTCTACGCCGGAATATATTAAATGAAAAAACTTTTCAAGCAACAGTTATGAAAACCAGGTGGATATTTTTAGGATTAGTGATTGTCATGGCTGTGTTTGTGATTGGATGTCAAAATTTATCCATACCCAAAGCCTCTACAGCAGTAGCCCCAATCACCATCAAACTTGGTAGTTGGACAGCTAGTCCCGTAGAACAAAAACTTTTAAAACAGGTATTACGAAATTTTGAGTTACAACATCCGGAAATTAAAGTTAAGCATGAGGCTATCAATGACCAATACATGGATGTGATTAAAACCCGTTTGGTTGGGGAAGCAGCTCCTGACGTTTTCTACTTAGATGCTTTAGAGGCTCCTTTTTTGATGAACCAGAATGTTTTGGAACCATTAGATACATATATTTCCCCGGAATTTGACCTTGCTGATTTTGAAGAGACATTGCTTGACAGCTTCAAATATAGCAATCACATCTATGGTCTTCCTAAAGATTATTCAACTCTGGCTCTGTTTTACAACAAAAAAGCTTTTGCGACTGCAAAATTCAGTAGTCCTCCAACAACATGGGAAGAATTACGTTATGACTCGCAAAAGCTAACTGTGGATCGTAACCAGGACGGTAGAATTGACCAGTATGGTTTTGGAGAAAACCCAGAACTAGCACGTCAGGCTTATAAAGTGAAAGCTTTTGGCGGGGAAATTATAGACGAAAATGGTTATGCAGTGTTTGCAACTGATGCTGGGTTAAAGGGATTGAGTTTAACGATAGACCAGTATCGCAAAGACCACTCCTCAGCACAAAAATCTGATGTGGGGACAAATTCGGGTCCGGAAATGCTCGGTCAGGGTAAGGTGGCGATGGTGCTAGAAGGGAGTTGGACGATTCCCTACTTGAAGGAAACTTTTCCTAGTTTGGAATTTGCTACCGCAGAAGTACCGAAGATAAATAATACAAGAAATACAATGATTTTTACGGTGGCTTATGTTATGAACAAGCGATCGCAGCACAAAACCGAAGCTTGGGAGCTTATTTCTTATCTTACCGGAAAAGAGGGCATGGCAGAGTGGACGAAAACCGGTTTTGCTTTACCATCACGGAAGTCTGTTGCTCAGAAATATGGTTACGATCAAGACCCCTTAAGGTCTGCGCTTGTTGCAGGGGTGAATTATGGTACACCTTGGCAATTAGGTAAATATCCAGCACCAATTATGAATAATTTTGACAACCAGTTTGTCAGTGCTTTGTTGGGACAGCAACCTCTCAAGCAAGCAATGCTTAGAGCGCAGGAAGAAGCGAATGAGTTGATTCAGGCGATCGCAATGGAGTAGAGTTCCTAATTTACAAGAAGATTGGCTACAACAATCGGAAACAGAGCTTTGCTTGAAGCGTTGTGCTTACTGGGTGTCAATACGCGGTCAACCACCAACTGAAAATCAAAGCACTGTTACTGTTTATTTACCCCGTCAAAATATTTTCAGTGTTGAAGTTTTACAAGCTCTAATGCAACGAATTGCTAGAGGAGAACCAATATGATAGTTACCGTGCGTGACCCGGATATTCTCTCTAATTTAGACCCTGAGAAAATAATATCCTATCTCCAAGCACAAGGTTGGCATCAAGAAACTCAGGTTGACACTAAAGAATCAGTTTGGATTAAAACAACTGATTCTGGTGAGGAGTTTGATATTACCTTACCTCTCAATCCTTCTATCAGGTCTTATGCGCTGCGGATGGCTGAGATTTTGGCAATTCTAGAAACTGTTGAAGTTCGCTCTCAGTTAGACATTTTAAGCGATTTGATCGCAAAAATTCCAAATACCGAAATCCAGGGGATGGTGATTAGAGTAGCAGAACGAAATCATCCAAGTCATGTCACAATTATTGGCTTTGTTGTCAGCAAGCCTCGTCAAATTTACCTTTCTCTGAGTGAATCTGAATATAATCAAGCTCGAACTGCTTATCACCAGAGGTTACCAGTCGTTTGTACTGGAGATTTAATTAAGGAGAATGACGCTTTTGTGCTGAAAAAAATTACTAGCTTTGCTTTATCTAATACTTTGAGTGAGCGAGCAGCCGTTTAAAAAGATATCCCTACCTGCAACGGGATAGACGCCCGCACCACAATAAATTTTTGAGTATTTTTTTATTTGAAAGTTCCTTAGTTTCGGATGGAGACAAACCCTGTTTCTTCTACAAACTTTTGACCCTCATTGCTTAAAAGCATATTGGCATAAACAACCCCTGCTTGCTCATTAAGTCTACCATCCTGTCTAATAATAACAAAGAGTCGTCTAGTCAGGGGATAGACATCATTAGCAAAATCTTTCTGATTAACAGATGTACAGGTATCATCAGCACAAGGAGACACAAAGGACGAATTTGCATCCTTAGCTAGAGGTAAAGAACGTATTGTTTGTTGATTAATAACTTCTGATGCAGTTGCGTAACCAATACCACCAGCAGTTCTAGCAACGTTACGGATAGAGTGAGTTGTGTCTTGAACTTCCTGTGCATTAGTTCCCAATGGTTGTTCTTCCAAGACTTTTTCATAAAAGAAATCCACGGTACCACCTGCTTTAAGGTTACGACTGAAAGGAGTAATAGCCTGGTCAGGACCGCCTGCTTCTTTCCAGTTTTTTATTTTTCCAGTGAAAATATTTTGCACCTGAGCCAGTGTGACACCCTTTAAACCTTGACGCACCAATTCAGGATTTACGTAAAAGGCGATACCATCAATAGCGACAGGTATATCTTTAAGTTTAAAACCTCTCGTCTGTGCTCTTTGATACTCCTCATCTTTTATAGGGCGTGAAGACTGAGCAAAACTGAGCTGATTTTCAATCAGCATTTTGATTCCTGTTCCAGAACCAGGTTTCACCGGATTTTGCGGATGGAAGCTCTTCTGAAATCCATTCTTACTGTTCCCAAGTCAATCTTGTCGGCGGAAAATATAGGTGTAGTATGGAGAGCTTCAATATGGAGTCAGTAGCGATGGGGGCTGTCAGAGTCAAGGTAAAACTTACTAATGCAATTGACGAAGCGATGGTTAACCGAGGAGTGCTTGCACCTCATTTACTGAGAGAGGTAGAAACTGAGGCATTAGTTGATACAGGCGCACTTACTTTGGTGTTACCAATGCACATTGTTGAACAACTGGGTTTGCGAATTCGAGGTAGACAGGTGGCTCGGTACGCTAATGGACTGGAGGAGACAGTTGGAGTTACTGAACCTGTCTTGATTGAATGTGAGGGACGCGAGACGGTAGACGAAGGATTGGTTGTAGGTGATGAGGTGATGCTTGGTCAAGTGATATTGGAGAAGTTAGATTTTTTAGTGGATTGCAAAAATCAGCAGTTAGTCCCAAATCCTGCGAATCCTGACTATCCAGTCGCAATTATTAAATAGATTTGTTGAAAATAATCTCACGCGAAGATGCAAAGGCGCAAAGTTTAAAATGTAAGCGTTCAGCACTTTAGCCGTCAGCAGTCAGCTTTGAAACCTGTTTCCCTTGCATTGTCTGGGCGTTTCTGACACCATTATCAACATCTAATTAGCTTATAAAAGCGCTATGGCTGAGTGCTGACGGCTGAAAGCTTACTTTAAAATTAATGTTGAATTATGCCATATAGCCAATTTACTCTTAAAAAGTTAGTCAAAGAGTTCGACTTAAAAATTGAGGAAAGTGTTGTGCTTTTCCCAGAAGTTACACCTGTACCACCGTCAGATTTTCTCGTTCAGTTGTTAGAAAAAACTGTACCCCTGGCGCTGGCTACAGATACAGAAAAATCTAGGTCGGAGATGATTATTTTTCCGGTACTATTAGAGGTTAAGGAGCAAAAGAACAACGGGATAGCATTGTTTAGTGGTAACGATTTTACAGTCAATCCAAATGTTGGACTAAATGGTAACCCAGACTTTTTGATTAGCCTTGATAAAGAACAATATTTCATTGTCGCTCCAGTCATGGCGATTGTTGAAGCGAAAAACAACAACCTGAATAGTGGATTGGGTCAATGTGGTGCAGAAATGTTGGCGGCTAAAATCTTCAACGAAAATGAGGGTAAGGATGTGCCGATTATTCACGGGTGTGTTACATCGGGGACTGCTTGGAAGTTTTTGCGTCTGACTGGCGACATCTTGTATATCGATAAATTGGAGGTGTCGCTGTTTCCGTGCGATCGCTTACTAGGAGTTTTTTTATCGATTCTAAAATAAACAATAGATAACCTACTATTTAATAACTATGGAGCTAAAAATGCTAATTGAACTCAAACAATTGGATGTACCACCAGGACAGCGAGTACTGCTACAAGATGTCAGGTGGCAAGAATTTGATGCTATTTTGTCAGAATTAGGCGAACATCGTGCTGCAAGAGTGGCTTACGATAACGGAATTTTGGAGATTATGACACCATTACCTGAACATGAGCGCAATAAAGAAATTATTAGCGATTTCGTCAAAGCACTCTTGGAAGAACTAGACATTGAATTTTTGCCTTTAGGTTCTACAACTTTTAAAAACCAACTGATGAGCAAAGGTATAGAACCAGATAATTGTTTTTATATTCAAAATGAGGAAGCAGTTAGAGGTAAAGATAGATTGGATTTAACAATAGATCCGCCTCCCGATCTAGCATTGGAAATCGATGTAACTTCCCGCACTCACTCTAATATATATGAAGCACTGGGAGTACCAGAATTATGGCGCTTTGAACAAGGAAAATTACAAATTAACGTTTTGCAGCAAGGTCAATATGTTGAGTTGGCATTTAGCCCAACTTTTCCAAATTTTCCTCTGAAGCAAGTGATTCCTGAATATCTTCAACAGTCTAAAAATGCTGGTAGAAATAAAACGATGAAAGCTTTTCGCGCTTGGGTTAAAGAGCAAATGAAAAATAAATGAAACGTTTTTCTACTCTGAATCATTGGTAAGAAACGAGAAACCCGGTTTCTGACCTCATAAGGGGTTTATGGAGAATTGGTATCACTTTGCAAGTGATGCGAATACGTGGGTAAGGGCGAACGACCGTTCGCCCTTATTTCCCTCTCTTCCACTTGCGCTGTAACAAACAACCCATTCCTAAGGTCGCGATCGCAAATGTTCCGGTTGCTGAATCTGGTTCAGGAACTTTTATGTTTGGATCAATGCGAAGAACTTGTCCTTGTCCTGGGCGATCGCCTTTATTGGAAACATAGACAGCACCATCAGAACCTACACTCAGGGCTGTAGCAGACTCCAATCCACTACCACTCAGGAGAGTTGTACGTGTCCCATCAGGGGCTATTTGAATGAGAGAAGCATCTGTAATACCTGTCCACTGAGGTGCGTTAGAGTATTGTACAGTATACAAATTCCCCTTAGCGTCGAATTCTAGATCGGTAAGTTGCGTAAAGCCTTCTGCAAAAACTGTAACTTGAGCATCAGATGTGACTCGAAGGATACGTGCTTTACCGACAGGGAATGGAAAACCAGTATATTCACTAACATACAAAGCACCATCAGGACCAAATGCTACGCCTGTAGGGACTGATTCAATTTCAATTTCTTCTGGAATTTGGTCAGGGGGTGGTGCTTCCGGAGGTAGTACTTGTCCTGGTCCGGGTGTCGGGAACACAGGGTTGGCTATCTTTTGCTTGGGAAGCACAACAAACGACTTCAAATGACTACCATCTAGCCCCACTGTCAGCACGTTGTTTGCTGCCGCATCAACAACATAAGCAGTATTGCCTCTAATTGCAAGAGCATAAGGGTTACTAGCTATCTCACCACTGACATCAAGGACATTTCCCCCATCAGCATTATTGGCATATTCGTATCTTGCAAAGTCGCCAATGCTGGTTAATGAACCCGTGTTAAGGTCTACCTTATAAAGCTGTCCCCAACTTGGAGAATTTTCAGGAAAATCACGGATAGTGGGATTACCGCCATAACCAATCAAAAGATAAGGATTCCCAGAAGCATCAAATTGTATGTCTTGGGGACCTTCACCCGTAGCACCAATGGGTCTCAATGCTATCGATGGTAAGTCTGTGAGTATACGTTCTTGCTTACCGTCTTTCACTCTTGTCACCGCACCGCTACGACCAACACAGGAATTAAGTCCCTCCAAACTTGGTCCGGGAATGCATCGTCCATCTCCCCCTACACCTGACTCTGTGATGTAGAGACTACCGTCAGGAGCAAAGTTCAGACCGCGTACATTATCAAGACCTTCCGCCACTACGCTGAACGAAGCTGCTACGGCTGGTCTTATTCCAAAGACAGCAGCAGAACAAATCGTGAGAGATGTTAGACACAGGGCTAATTTAGAACGTAGAAATAAATGCATAAGGTAATTAGAAATCACGAGTGAACAACACTTTTAAAATTGCCTTCGTGCTCTTCGCGCCTTTGCGGTTTAAATAATGTTTTTGAACCGCAAAGACACGTTCGCGGAGCGTCTCGAAGAGAAGGACTCAAAGAAAATATTTGTTTTGTTTTCAGCACCACTTTGGGAGATAGCAATTAGCTATTAATAATTAAAATTTTTTACAGATGATTTCAAAGTGCTATATATAAAAGATTTTTGATAACAGAATATAAAACTTTGAGCCTGAATAGCAATGAATAATCTTTTGATGGATTTGATATTTTTTTCAATTTGTAAAAGAGTTACGATCAAAAATTATGCATCGTTTATCGCTATAGCCTATTAATACGGGGTCAATACTGCTCGGTTAGGATTTATTCGCTTGCTCACCAAACCCGGTAACTCATGCGAAACCGGGTTTCAATTCCGGCTTAACCGAGTAGTATTGAATGCGGGGTAAGCATTCAGTTGTTAGCTATCAACGCTTGAGCAAATAATTACTTTAGTAGCCATTCCCTAAAAGCTGACGACTGAAGGCTGAAGTGCTGAACGCTTTATTATGACGGAGATACAGTTGTGATTGAAATGACAAGGCTAAGGAGAAGACTCAGATGGAACTTAACCGAAGGCTTAAGTGGGTATCTCTTCATGACGCCAACGATTCTGGTTTTGGGTACTTTTGTGGTACTACCCATCCTCTATGCAGTTTTTCTCTCTTTACAAAGAGTTCAATTGCTGGGTGGGATTGAGTATGAGTTTATTGGTTTCCGGAATTTTACACGACTGGTTGATGATGAGCGGGTATGGATTGCACTCTGGAATACGGCACAATATGTTGCTATTGTTGTCCCAGCACAGACTATTCTGGCTTTGATTTTGGCTGTGACTCTGAACTCTGGTATTCGGGGAAAAAATTGGTGGCGTATCCTTTACTTTTTACCAACAGTCACTTCCTCAGCGGTCTTGACGTTGATTTTCATGTGGATTTATAACACCAATGGGTTACTTAATGATTTTCTCGCTTTTTTAGGGCTACCTACCTACAACTGGTTGGGCGATCCAGCTGTTGCGCTCAAAGGAATCATGCTGATGAATATCTGGTCAACAGCACCGTTCTTTATGGTGATTTACTTGGCGGCTTTGCAGGATATCCCGCGATCGCTTTACGAAGCCGCAGCGATCGATGGAGCAAATGGCTGGGAGCAATTTATACATATCACGGTTCCCATACTCAAACCTGTGACTTTCTTTGTGGTCACTATGGGAGTTATTGGCACTTTTCAGTTATTTGACCAGTCGTATATTTTCTCTAATGGTACTGGTGGACCAAATAACTCTACTCTTACCGTAGTTCTACTGATATATCAAGCTGTATTTCGGAATTTGCAGATGGGATATGCAGCGGCGATCGCCTTTTTACTAGCAGCGGTTATTATTGGTATTACCTTGATTCAAAGGCGATTTTTTAGTCAAGAAAAAATTTAATTGAAAGTCCCGATGAATAATGGAGTCCAAAAATGTTAATTGAACTTAAGCGATTGGATGTCCCACCAGGACAGCGAGTGCTGCTACAAGATGTCAGATGGCAAGAATTTGAAGATATCTTGTCAGAATTAGGCGAACATCGTGCTGCAAGAGTGGCTTACGATAATGGCATTTTGGAGATTATGACACCATTACCCGAACATGAAATTCAAAAAGTTTTTATTAGTAACTTTGTTGAAATTCTTTTGGAAGAACTAGACATTGAATTTTTGTCTTTAGGTTCTACAACTTTTAAAAATAAACTCATGAATCAAGGTATAGAGCCTGACAATTGTTTCTATATCCAAAATGAAGCAGCAGTGAGAGGTAAAGACAGACTTGATTTAACAATAGATCCAACGCCGGATTTGGCATTAGAAATTGATGTAACTTCCCGTACTCACCTTAATATCTATGAGAAGCTGGAAGTCAGAGAATTATGGCGCTTTGCACAAAGCAAATTACAAATCAATGTCTTACAAGAAGGTAAATGTGTTGAGTCTATATCTAGCCCTATCTTTCCAAATTTTCCTCTTAAGGATGTTATCCCTGAATATCTACACCAGTGTAAAACTGCTGGTAGAAACAAGACCATGAGGGCTTTTAGAGCTTGGGTTAAAGAGCAAATTGCAAACAAATGAGACGTTTTTTACCATCACTGAAGGTACTGTTGTACATTGTACTGACGCTATATGCAGCTATTACTTTAATTCCCTTTCTTTGGGCGCTGTCAGCATCTTTTAAACCGCTTTCTGAAATTGTCAGTGGTGAGCCTAATTTCTTACCTAAAAACTTTACTCTTGACAACTACAAACAAATTTTTGTACAAGAACCTCTGTTTCTTCGGTGGTTATTCAATAGTATAGTTATTGCGATCGCTGTCACTTTATTAAATTTAATATTTAACTCAATGGCAGGGTATGCTCTAGCAAGGCTGCATTTTGCTGGTCGCAACTTTTGGTTCTTTCTCATCCTAGCAGTTTTAGCTGTACCTGCACAGATAACGTTAATTCCCACATTTTTGATTTTAAAAACCTTGGGCTGGTTGAACTCTTATCAAGGCATGATTATTCCTAGTATGGTCAATGCTACTTTCATCTTTATGATGCGACAGTTTTTCATGAATTTTCCTAAGGAACTAGAAGAAGCAGCACAACTAGATGGATTGAATACTTTTGGTATTTTCCGAGATATTGTCTTACCTTTAGCAAAACCAGCATTAGCAGCACAAGCGGTTTTTGTGTTTATGGGTAGTTGGAATAATTTTTTACTACCTTTAGTGATTCTATTCGACCCAGAAATGTTTACTCTTCCCTTAGGATTAAACACCTTTAAAGGTCAATATATTAGCTATTGGAATTACATTATGGCAGCATCTATGGTGTTTACGTTACCAGCTTTAGCGATTTACGCCTTATTCAACAGGTACTTCATTGAAAGCGTAACTTTTACAGGAGGAAAGGGCTAGTACAACAAGGTAAAAGTAAAGGCAATAGGCAATAGGCAATGGGCAATAGGCAATAGGCAATAGGCAATAGGTAATAGGCAATAGGCAATAGGCAAT
>JAWQFQ010000248.1:0-13728 GCA_035967975.1 Scytonema sp. PMC 1070.18 | reverse complement strand
CCCCCTCTCCCCTTCCCCCCCTCCTCGAAAGGTTCCCAAGTTTGACCAACCCGTAATTCTTACTCAACCAAGGAAGTGGTCAAGAGCAATATTGTGGAGTTTGATGGTAGTCACTGCGGGTGCTGTCATTTGGGCAAACGTAGCTAAGATTGAAGAAGCGGTTTCAGCTACAGGTAAGTTAGAGCCAACAGGCACTGTTAAAGAAGTACAAGCCCCTGTAGGTGGGGTGGTAAAGCAAATTCATATAGAGGATGGACAGCACGTAAAGAGTGGAGAACGTCTCCTGAGTCTTGACCCTACAACAGCTTTAGCACAGCTTGCTTCTTTACAAAAAATACGTGTTTCTTTAGTTCAAGAAAACCAATTCTATCAATCCCAATTAAGAGGAGGGGGGGATGGGGAGAGAGGGAGAGGGGGGGCAATTTTTCCTCATTCCTCCACTCACCCACTCACCCACTCACCCACTCCTCAAATCCCAAACGAAATGCTTGACCTTACCAAAAGTCGAACAGCATTAGTTGCTGACAACCAACTGTATCGCGCTCAATTGGATGGTTTGAGAGATACCAATAGGCTAACAATAGAACAAAAAGAACGCTTGCAATCAAACCGAGCCGAATTGGATGCTCGTGTTGTTGCAGCCAAATTAGAGATTGTCCAATTGCAGCACCAACGACAACAAGCTGAAATTAAACAAGCTTCCACTATTGATAGCTTGGCAATGAACAAAGGCATTTTGGATAGTGTGACTCCATTGATGCAAGATGGAGCGATTTCCAAAATTCAATACTTCAAACAGCAACAAGAAGTGAGAAACGGTCAATCCGAAATCGACCAACTCGTTCAAGAACGAGCGCGTTTAAATTCAGCTATTTTTCAAGCACAAGCCAAGCTACAAAACACAATCGCTCTCTCTCGTCAAGATTGGCTACAGCAGATTGCAGATAACAACAAACGCATTGCAGAAATTGACTCTCAGTTAACAAAAGCCATAGTTGAGAATAATAAAAAGATAGCAGAAATTGATTCTCAACTGAGTCAAACTCAGATGAATTTGAAATATCAAGAAATCAATTCCCCGGTAGCTGGTACAATTTTTGAACTCAAGGCGCACACTCCAGGATTTGTTGTCACCTCTAGCGAACCAATTCTTAAGGTTGTTCCTGATGATGCACTCATCGCTAAGGTATATATCACCAACAAAGATATTGGTTTTGTCAAAGAGGGAATGACAGTGGATGTGCGAATCGACTCGTTCCCCTTTAGCGAATTTGGTGATATCAAAGGTCAACTCATTTCGATTGGCTCTGATGCTTTGCCACCAGACCAAATTTATCCGTACTACAGATTTCCCGCTAAGGTGCGATTGTCACAACAGTCTCTTTTAGCGAACGGACGCAAAATACAACTGCAATCGGGGATGTCGGTCAGTACCAATATTAAGATTAGGGAGCGCACCGTCATGAGCATTTTTACTGATATGTTTAGCAAGAGTGTGGAGAGTCTCAAGACCGTGCGGTAGCAGCAAAAAAATAAGCTACAACACCGGAAACCATAAGGTAAGAGTGACTACCCAGTCATTTGTCATGGCGTAACAACCCGAACGTTGAATTTTGTGTAATGACATAGATAAAGCTTTTTCGGACAATTCTCCTATGCTTCGTGCAGCAGTAACTAGTACCCCAGAATCAATAAAACTTATTTTCATACGTCTTCTCGTAAACCACCGCGACGACTGGCTATTTCTTTCTCAAGTTCGTCTCTAGTTAATAAGTGTTCACCTGATGCGACAATTTCAGCGCGTATTTGACGTAAGCGTTGTCCTAGTTGAGATTTATTGGTAGGGGTTGCAGGTTGTGGTTTTACTGTTTTAACCTGGAGAAATTCGACGAAATCTAAGACTTCATCTTGTTTTTCTTTGGGTAGGGTGCGCCATTTAGCTAGTAGTTTTTGTTCTGGACTCATTTTTACTGACTCTACTGTAAATATATAAATTAGTTTGATTTTTATTAAAGCGCAATAGTGTATTATTTATCAACTAATCCCATATATCATTAAGCCTTGATTGGTAGCGTGACTATAAACTCTGTCTTCTCTTGCTCAATGACGTCTACTTCAATTGTGCCTCCATGAGCTTCTACTACAATTTGACGTGCGATCGCCAATCCTAATCCAGTCCCTTTACCGACAGCTTTAGTGGTGAATAAATGGTCAAATATCCTCTGCTTCACTTCTTGGGACATTCCCACTCCGTTATCTGCAACTCGAATCACAACGTGCTGACCTGATTCAGCTACATGAGTTTTTATCGTAATACGATTGGGTTTAGTGACGATTTCTGCTATACTCTTACCCTGATTAGATTCTTCTAGGGCATCAATGGCATTAGCTAACAAATTCATAAATACTTGGTTAAGTTGTCCGGCAAAGCAATCTACTAGAGGTAGTTCACCATAATTTTTAATCACCTCAATTGCTGGGCGAAATTCGTTGGCTTTCAAACGATGTCTGAGAATTAAAATTGTGCTGTCAATACCATCGTGAATGTTGAAAGGTACTTTGTAATCTTTATCGATTCTGGAAAAGGTTCGCAAACTGGTGCTGATACTACGAATGCGATTAGCCCCTAGGTTCATGGAGTCGAGCAACTGAGGTAAATCTTCACGCACGTACTCCAAGTCGATCGCCTCGATTTCATCTTCGATTTCTGACCCAGGATCGGGAAACTTTTCTTGGTAAAGGTGGATTAACCTCAACAAATCCTGAACATAATCTTTAGCTGGTTCAATATTGCCAGAAATGAAGCCGACGGGATTGTTGATTTCATGAGCAATACCAGCCACGAGATTTCCCAAAGCTGACATCTTTTCACTCTGTACTAATTGTAGCTGCATCTGCTGCACCTCTTGTAGCGATCGCTCTAACTGTTGACTGTAGTGCAGTGATTTTTGATACAGACGAGCATTTTCCAAAGAAATAGCCGCTTGAGTACAGAGGAGATTGAGGATATCAACGCGCTCGTCAGTAAACGCGCCAATAGAGTGATTGTTTTCTAGATACAAAATACCCAACAACTTCCCTTGATGCAAAATTGGGCTACACAAAATACTCCTGGGCTGGTGCTGCTGAATGTATGGGTCATTGGTAAATCTAGTTTGTACAGTTGCATCAACAATCACCAGTGGTTGCAAACTACGTTTAACAGTGTTAATTGGGCTAAAGGGTACTTCTAAGCTTTCTTCCATCGGTTGTGGGTGGAATAGCGTTGCGGTATTATCTATGCTGGCGATCGCTTGCACTAGCAAATGACCGTTCTCAGACAGCAGCAATACACACTTATCACCTCCAGCATTTTCCAGGGCGACGTGCAACAAAGTAGAGACGAGTTTTTCTAATTCTATTTCACTAGAAAGGGTTTGAGAAGCTTTGAGAATCACAGCTAAATCTAAAGCAACTGAAGCAGTACTATGACCTGAAGAAGAGGAATTATGAGAACTTACCCGACCAGATGCAACGATTGTTTCATGAGTCGAGAAAGCGAAAGGTATTTGTTTGAGGATAGGGGTGAGAAGTTGGGGATAGCGAGTTTCTAAATCGACAACTTTGGCTTTAGTTCCCCAACGGGTATAGCAATAATAAGACTCAATCATGTAGTTTTGCGCGATGTGCTGTTTCCCCCAGTCGAGATAAAACTTGGCGGCGAGTTCGTTTGCGATCGCTTCAAGCTGAATATAACCCTGCTGTTTGGCGCTCTCTATAGCTTGGTCGTACAATTCGATCGCACCGGCTGTGTTACCCAGAACCCGGTTTCTTTCTGCTTCAACCAAACACCACATATGTTGATAGTTCATTGGGGCGTGAGTTACCCACTGCTGCATCTGTGCTTGGTTTTCAGCTACCTGTTGGAGATACTGCTGTTGCTCGCTGACTGAGACATCTCGATAATGCGCCAAGAGGGCTAGAGACGAATACAGATTATACTCCACGATATGAATTGTGGTTCTAGCACTGTTTTGATATGGTTCTGCTAGTCGCAGATTTTCCACCGCACCAGCATAAGCTGCAAAGAAATAAGCAAGAATTAGTTTGTATAAATATAAAAGAAATAAAATGATACCTACTTTATGTTTAGTCCATATTTGCAACATTTCTATTTCATTGCAACTCTCACCAATCAAACGCAACTTATCAATTGATTGACCACTTAAATTTAATATAAATTGTCTGCCTATCTTACTATGAATTTGCTGATACTCCTGTTTTAAATTTTGAGTAATCTCAAGATACTGAGTTTGCTTGGATAGCACTGTTTCTAGCTCTGAGTCAGTGTGAAAAGAAAAATCACAATATGTCGTAGCACTGTAGCAAGCAAATTCTAAATCTCCACTTTCCAAACCAACATGAAATGCTTCCTGCAAAGGTTCTAAACTGGCTTGAAAGTGTTCTTTCCAGAGACGAATATTGCCATTAAAAATCATGTAAATTTTAGATTTCAGCTTCCTGCTATCAAAGCGATCTAACAGATTGATCGCCATCTGACCAAACTTGTAGCCAGACTCAATATCCTCCCCACTACAGAGAAGTAACCCATAGATTACATAAGCATAAGCTGCAAGACTTGAATTGCCATATCTAATGCACAGATTGACCATTGTAAAAACAATGAGTGGATACATTTGCGGATTAGCAAAGAAAACAGCAGGACCAACTGTCATCAAAATTCGCTGTGCTGCGAGTTTATCCAAGTCGGTCATTTCTGGCAGGTCGATTAATGCTTCAATCTCTAAAGTGGCGATCGCCTCCTGCTCTAAACTGACACCTAACATCTGCAAAACCTCTAACGCTATATCTAGCGCTGACTGCATCTGATTCTGAGAAATTAAAGATTGAATTTTGATTTCGTAAACACTAGCTTTTTGTAATGTATCCTTGACATTTTCCAGAAGTATCTCTATTTGCCGATCTGCTTGCTGATAGTTTGTATTTAGGTATTCTGCTTCTGCGGCTGCTAAATACAAATTAAGTGTTAAATCATACTGAGTCTGCCAGCTATACGGTTCTAAACACATTATACCCGTGTTTAAATATCTCAGTGCAGCTTCGTATGCTGTTGCAGACTTTGCCTGACGACCCGCCATCAGATTGAGATTCGCTAATTGCTCTCGTTCACTAGGATTATCAATCAGTTCAGCACCCAGGTTGAGATGGTTCATAATATTAAAAATCTTCTCGTGCTGGTCTGCTGCTGATGTATTGTCTAACAACCGTCGCCCAATCTTGAGGTGAGTGGCTTGCTTTTGGTCGTGGGGAATCAATGAATAAGCCGCTTGCTGGACGCGATCGTGCAGAAATTTATAGCTGGTGGTCATTTTTTCTGGTTGACCATTTACCAATGACTCGCGATCGCTCAAGAATATTTCTTGTTGAAAAAACTTATAAACATCATTTTGTGGTAAAATTAATCCGTCTTCTAAAGCTTTCCACAAATAATTGGCAGTTTGAGTTGGGGATTGTTCATAAACGATCGCTAATGTTTCCAAGTCAAAAGAGTTACCAATGCAAGCTGCTAACTGCAACACCTCTTGAGTAGCTTGGGGCAATTTCTGGAGTTGAACTGCGATGAAGTCTACCACATCTTCGGTAAGAGCAAGCGATTTCACCTGTGCAATGTCACACTCCCAGTAGCCGCCATGAAAATTGAATGCAATCAATCGATCTTCGTAAAGTGCTTTGAGAAACTGAGTCGTGAAGAATGGATTTCCTTTAGTTTTACTAAATATCAACTCTGTTAATGGTAAGGCTAGGTCCAGCGAACAACTGAATGTATCAGCAACCAACTGATTCACTGACGGCTGATCTAGAGGAGCAAGAGTAATGGTATTAACTGTAGCCTGTGACTTCTCAATTTCTCGGAGTGTCAGCATCAGTGGATGCGTCGCAGAGACTTCGTTATCCCGGTAAGCCCCAATCACTAAAAGATATCGGCTATCTATTTCGCTCATTAACAGTTGCAAAAACTTGAGGGAAGCAGAATCAGCCCACTGTAAGTCATCAATAAAGATCGTCAGAGGATGATCTTTTGTAGTAAACACCTGGATAAATTTTTGAAATAGGATGTTAAAGCGGTTTTGAGCAGCATTACCAGAGAGTTCGGGGACAGAAGGTTGTTGACCAATTATGCGCTCCAGTTCTGGGATAACTTCAATAATAACTTGAGCGTTTTCTCCTAAAGCAGAGAGAATTTTGTTCTTCCATTGATTTAATTGCGTATCAGTTTCACTAAGCAGTTGCTCAATCAAATCACGAAATGCTTGTAAAAAAGCAGACAAGGGAATGTTGCGCTGAAACTGGTCAAATTTACCTTTAATAAAGTAGCCTCGTTGTCGTACTATCGGTTTGTGGACTTCGTTGACCACAGCAGTTTTGCCGATACCAGAGAAACCTGCCACTAGCATGAGTTCGTTACGTAATTGAGAAACTCTCTCAAAAGCTGCTAGTAAACTTGCTACTTCGCCATAACGACCGTAGAGTTTTTCTGAGATGATGAAGCGATCGCACACATCTCGTTGTCCAATCTCAAAGTTATCAATCTGCCCAGTTGCTTGCAGTTGATTCAAACACATTTCTAAATCATATTTCAGCCCCAAAGCACTCTTATAGCGGTCTTCAGCATTTTTTGCCATCAGTTTGCTGATGATATTAGACAACACGGGGGGAATATGAGGATTCAAGCTGTCAACACTAGGAGGTTGTTTAGCAATATGACAGTGAACGACTTCCATCGGATCGTTAGATTGGAAAGGTAATTGTCCGGTGAGTAGTTCAAAGAAAGTAATCCCTAGAGAGTAGAAATCACTGCGGTAGTCAATACCTCGGTTCATCCGTCCAGTTTGTTCTGGTGACACATAGGCGAGAGTACCTTCCAAAACATTAGGACTATAAATTTCCTGGGTTTCTCTGGACAGAAGGGAAGCAAGGCTGAAATCAATCAACTTTACCTGGTGGGTATCTGGATGAATTAAAATGTTGGCAGGCTTAATGTCTTTGTGGATGATTCTGTGGCGGTAAAGTTCATCAAGAATTGCGGCTAGGGCGATCGCAATATCCAAAAATGCTTTTAGGCGATGCTCCCAAACGGAGCTGCTCAAAGGACGATGGCGCAGAGCACCCGCTTCGCGATCGCGGTTACTGTTGATTTCTTTGTGTATCCACTCTCGTAACGAGATACCACCAAAGTCCTCCATCACTAAGGCATAGCTGTTGTGGTAAGGTTCTAAACTGTAAAGACGAACAATACCCCCGAAGTCAAGATTTTTGGCAATGGTGTATTGATTGCGGAATTGGAGTAATTCATTAAATGTGGGATACTCCTGCTTGAGTATCTTGATGACCACTGGCAGTTGATCGACCTCGCGAATTGCGCGATAAACTAGAGTTCTGGAGCCTGCATACAGTCGCTCGCTAATTCGATAACCCAGAATCTTGGTCAGTGGCTCAACTGCTGTAGTCATTTTTAGCAACCTTTTGACAATTAAACTGTTTCTTTTACAATATGTTTCCCAAATATTAACGGTTACTAACTCACTTAATGGGGGAGTTCCAAGAAATAAATTCGGAAAGTTTCTTCACTTCTTAGCGTCTTTGCGTCTACCCTGCGGGAACGACTGCGCCCTTATGCGTGAGTTTTATTCAGGGCGAATATGATATCACGGGCGAGGACGCCCGTACCACAAGAAATATTGTCTGACTTTTTTATTTGGTGTTAAGGAGTTTTTGAGAAACCGGGTTTCTGAGCCCTTAGCAATTTTTAACACTAACCGTATTGACATTTAGCTGATGCAGATAAACGCAGATGAAGAAAATATTGACTTTTGTAAAAAGTACTATTATTTCTCTAAGAGGAAAAATAAGATATAACTTTTCAAATGAGCAAGTCAGTTGTCATCAATCTGGGACATGGTAGTTTGTGTGATGGATTTCCAAAAGTGACTATCCAAGTATGGTCATCTGGTCACCCGCTACCAGAGCAATTTATCGGCTCATTACCTCCTGCACCAGATTTGATTGACGTGTATAAAAAATGGCAGTTAACTTATCAGGGTTTATGTCAACGTATTTATCTACGTTCTTTGGAGACGGAAGAAGACGACGAACTTGAAATTGATGAAAGTGCTACAACGAATTTTTCTGTTGTTGATTTCAATGATTTGTGCCAAAAGTTAGAAAATGGGATGAATAACTTGCTCAAATCTGAGGGAGTTATCAACATTAGTCGGAACGTGCGTTCTCTGCTACATCGAACAGAAGAAATACGGATTATTCTTGAAACTGATGATGAAATAATACGGCGGATTCCCTGGTATCGGTGTGATTTTTTTACTGATTATCCAAAAGCAGAAATAGCTCTTTCTCAACCAGAATATCAACGCTGGGAAGTTTCACAAACACAAATTGATAGAACAACGGTTAGAATTTTGGCTATTTTGGGTAATAGTCAAGATATTGATATAAAAGTAGAAAAAAAGTTTCTGAAGAATTTACCAGACTCAGAAGCGGTTTTTCTTGTTAAACCAACACGTCAAAAACTTAATATAAAACTTTGGGATACTGCAGGTTGGGATATTCTTTTTTTCGCGGGTCACAGTCAGAGTGAAGGAAAGACGGGTCGGTTCTACATTAACGATCGCAAGAAAAACAATAGCTTAACTATTGAACAGCTAGAAGAAGCTCTTAAAGCTGCGCTTGATAAAGGTCTACAGTTAGCAATTTTTAATTCCTGTGATGGGTTAGGATTAGCAAATACTTTACAGAAGTGGAATATTCCGATCGCGATCGTGATGCGGGAACCAGTACCAAATTTTGTAGCACAGGAATTTTTTCAGTATTTTTTACAAGCTTTTGTAGTTGAAGGATTATCTCTATTTTTGGCGGTACAGCAAGCACGGAAAAAGTTACAAGGGTTAGAAAATGACTTTCCCGGTGCATCTTGGTTACCTGTGATTTGCATGAATCCGGCTGTAGAACCGCCAACTTGGGTACAGTTGCGCGATCGCACCCAGCAGCACTCTGAACCAAATACTAACACAAGAACCACTCATAAACGCCAAGATTGGGGAGAGGTGATAGATGTTTCTGTGTTCTACGGACGTAGTGAAGAACTCGCTACGTTAAGAAAATGGATTATTGATGAGCGTTGCCGACTTGTGTCCATAATTGGAATGGGTGGGATTGGTAAATCATCTCTGTCTGTACAACTCGCAAAACTTATTCAAGATGAATTTGAGTATCTGATTTGGCGAAGTCTCCGCAATGCTCCACCCATTCAAGACCTTTTGAATGACCTCATTCACTTTTTTTCCAACCAACAGAAAATTATTTTGTCAGAAACCTTAGATGGTCAAATCTCTCAATTAATTGAATATTTGCGTTCCTCACGTTGTTTGTTAGTGCTAGACAATGCTGAGTCTATTTTACGTAGTGACGAACGTGCTGGTGCATATCGACAAGGGTATGAAGGATATGGACAACTTTTGAGATGCTTGGGAGAAACTTATCATCAAAGTTGCTTGGTACTCACGAGTCGAGAGAAACCTAGAGCATTAAGTGTTAAGGAAACTCAGAATGCTCCTATTCGTTCATTGCAGTTATCTGGTTTAAATCAGGGAGAAGGTCAGATAATTTTAGGGGAAAAAGGTCTTACTGTATCAGAAGAGCAAGGTCGGACTCTCGTGGAGTACTATACAGGTAATCCTTTGGCTTTGAAGATTGTTGCAACTACTATTCAGAATTTATTTGACTGTAATGTTGCTGAATTTTTACAACAAGGAACGATTGTATTTGGAGATATTTCGGATTTACTTGACCAGCAGTTTAATCGGTTATCAATCCTAGAACAACAAGTGATGTACTGGTTGATGATTAATCAAGAAGGGATATCACTTATAGAGTTGCAAGGAGATATTATCCCCGTTGTCTCAACACGAGATTTGTTAGAAACTCTAGAGTCTTTACAATTGCGATCGCTCATTGAAAAGAATTCCGGTAAATTTACCCAACAACCAGTTGTCATGGAGTATGTCCTTGACCGCTTTATTGAACAAATTTGTCAAGAAATTCATAGTAAAGAGATAGCATTATTTGATAGATATGCATTAATCAAAGCTCAAGCGAAAGATTATGTAAGAAATTCACAAATTCGACTGATACTTAAGCCAGTTGCAGACAAATTACTGAACTTTTTGGGAAATAAAAACAATCTTCAAAAATCCTTGCATCAAATTTTGTCACAGATAAAATCTTTTGGTGCGCCACAACCAGGTTATGCAGTTGGCAACATTCTCAATCTACTTTGGCAGATGGATGTAGATATGAGTGGATATGATTTGTCCAACTTAACGGTTTGGCAAGCCTACTTACAAGGCATGAATTTACATAGAGTTAACTTTACTAACTCAGATATCAATAAGTCGGCGTTTACTAGAACTCTAGGAGGTATTTTATCAGTCACCTTTAGCCCAGACGGAAAGTTGTTAGTAACAGGTATTGATAATGACATTTATTGGTGGGACGTAATACATCTCAAACAAATATTGACCTGCAATGGTCATACCGCTTGGGTACAATCTCTTACCTTTAGTCCAGATGGGCAAATTTTAGCCAGTGGTAGCAATGACCAAACGGTGAGATTGTGGGATGTTCACACTGGACAATGTCTCAAAACTCTCCAAGGTCATACGAGTTGGGTGCAATCTCTTGCTTTTAGTCCAGACGGACAAACTTTAGCAAGTGGTAGTAACGACCAAACGATCAGGTTTTGGAGTACAGACACGGGAGAATGCTTGAAAATTTTGCCAGGGCATGCTAGTCGAGTTACGTTTGTTTGCTTCAACCCAACTGGACAAACTTTAGTCAGTGCTAGTGAAGACCAAACTGTCAGAATTTGGGATATTAACACAGGTGAGTGCTTGCGAATTATAAACACTCATATTAACTGGGTACTATCTATTGCTCTGAGTCCAGATGGACAGACATTGGTGACCGCCAGTGATGGCACTACAGTAAAATTCTGGGATATATCCAGTGGTGAGTGCTTAAGAACATTACTATGTAACAGTGATATTTGGGCAGTTGCTTTCAGTCCAAACGGCAAAATGCTAGCAACCGGAAGTGAAGATCGAACAGTCAATGTTTGGGATGTTGTGACAGGGGAATGTCTCCATACATTGCATGAACATCGCGATCGCGTTTGGTTGGTTGTATTTCATCCAGATGGACAAACCATAGTGAGCGCCAGTGAAAACCAAACGATGAAATTATGGGATGTTCGTACTGAGCAATGCTTGAGAACAGTTGAGGGATATAGTAATTGGGTATTGTCTGTTGCGTTTAGTCCAGATGGTCAAACCTTTGCAAGCAGTAGTGAAGACCAAAAGGTAAGATTGTGGGATTTTGCAACAGGAGAATGTTTGCAAACGTTGCAAGGTCATACCAACCTAGTTTCATCCGTTACGTTCGCTCCTCAAAGTGTAAATGTTAACAGACTCATATCTTCTCATCAAAATACCGACAAGCAGCAAACAACCCAAATTTTAGCCAGCGGTAGTGATGACACAACCATAAAGCTTTGGGATGCAAGTACGGGGGAGTGTTTAAAGACACTGTCGGGACACAGTAGTTGGGTACATTCCGTTAGTTTTAGTCCGGATGGAAAACTATTAGCCAGTGGTAGTCGCGACCATACAGTAAAAATTTGGGATTGGTATACAGGTGAATGCTTACATACTTTGAAAGGACACGTTCATCGCGTCAAAATAATAGCATTTAGTCCTCAAGGAACAATACTAGCAAGTGGTAGCGATGATAACACTATCAAACTCTGGGATGTGAATAGGGGTATTTGCTTGCAAACATTACATGGGCATAATGATTGGGTTTTATGTGTTATGTTCAGTCCCTGTGTAGATATCCTTGCCAGTGCTAGTGGAGACCAGACGATTAAGCTTTGGTATGCTTCTACAGGTCAATGTCTACAAACATTTCAAGGACATACATTTCGAGTCAGAACAATCAGCTTTAGCGCAGATGGTAAGACTTTAGCGAGTGGTAGCGATGACCAAACAGTAAAACTTTGGGATGTCAGTACAGGTGTAAATATAAGAACATTTCAAGGACATGACAAAGCGGTTCGCTCCGTTGCGTTTAGTCCACAGTCGAATGTATTACTCAGTAGCAGCGAAGATGAGACTATCAAGGTTTGGGATATTGAAACGGGCGAATGTCTGAAAACTCTAAGAATCGATAGACCCTACGAAGGTATGAATATTAAAAATACCATTGGTTTAACAACATCTCAAAGAAATACGTTAGTTGCTCTTGGTGCTGTAGAAAGATGAAAATAGGTCAATTTTAGACATTAAATGTTTATTAGGCAAACTTTTTAAGTGTATAACTATATAATTATTTTTAGCTGATTTACCTGCATTTACTTATTGACTCAGGAAGTATTTGCTATACTTTTATGGAGGTATGTAATTTAAAAAAATCTTACTTTTTACCCCTGTTCTTATGGAAAATAAAGAGCCTCAAAAAACTGCTGAAAACCAAGTATCTTCTGATACAAAAGATAAACGGGAAAAACCATTAGTTGATAGGAAAGCCACTGACCCTCAAGATGATTCTGAAGGTACCCGGTCTCCGGGGAAAACAGATAGAGGAATATAGGTAAGTAAGGGCGAACGACCGTACCCTGCGGGAAGGCTCCGCCAACGCCCCTACAGCAACTACATATGTATCAGGATTTTCGTGAAATGGTATAAGGCGTCTCTAAGTGCAACGGAATCAGATACTGCAAAGGATAGCATTTTCAATTGAAGATGCTTTTTTATTGGGAGGTATGAACAGTTGCCATGCAAGGTCTAAGGGAATTTATCAATTTGACGATGCAAGAGTGGAAAATACCAGGGCTAGCGATCGCAATCATTAAAGATAGCCAAATAATTTTTTGTGAAGGTTTTGGAAACAGAGATGTAGAACAAAATTTAATTGTTACACCACAAACTCTCTTTGCCATTGGTTCTTGTACAAAACCCTTTACCACAATGGGGATGAGTATTCTGGTGGAAAGAGGGCTTTTAGATTGGGATAAACCTGTCAGAAATTATCTACTTATGTGTGCGATCGCTTACTAGATTTAGACGAAGTTCCTTGGAATGAACGAATGAAGGAAAAATATGCTCAAGCCAAAGAAGCTGCTGCTTTAGCTAAAGAGCAAATCGCTTCAACCCGTAAAAAAGGAACTCAGACTTCTCACACTTTAGAAGATTACACAGGTGAATTTGAGCATCCAGCATACGGCATCTTATCAGTTAAAATGAATAATAATCGTTTAACAGCAACTCATAATTCAATAATTTATAAATTAGAACACTACCACTATGATATTTTTGTTGAGTCTGAGTTGGGCGAGGTTCCAGAATTTGTATCTTTCTTAACCGATACCAAAGGCAATATTACTAGCCTTACCTTTCACTTAGAACCGAGTGTGAAAGAGATTTTATTTACCCGGATATCTGAACAAAAGAAAGAATGACAAAACCCCCATTCCTTACCTTAACACCCTAACTAAACGAAGCACTATAAAGACAATCTCCACTTTTCAAAATTTAAGCAAGAGTTAAGAGGATGTTTTAAAAGTCTTCTCGTCAGTAGCATGCACATTTCACATCCCCC
>JAWQFQ010000247.1:0-13963 GCA_035967975.1 Scytonema sp. PMC 1070.18 | reverse complement strand
CCCACACCCTTACACCCCTACACCCCCACACCCCTATTGAAAATGGTTTCTCAACAAGACAAAACACCAGAAAAAGTTAGAATCAAAGACAGCTATCGCGATCGCATTAAAGCAGAGTCGCAACGATTGGGGAAAAGTTACCTGGAAACGCTATACTTTATAGTGGATTGCTACTTTGCCTTTAAGCAGGGCGTGTTACCAGTACAGTCTTCCGTCGTTGACACCCAAGTAACCCCCAAAGAATTAAATCCGCCTACTGTGGATGAAGTGGTATATACCCTAGATGACCCCCAAGATGAAGCGTCAGATGGTGAAGAAGGTTTTACGCTGGATTGGGAGTTGTGAAGAGACATCTATATTAGATTGATTAGATTGTATGCGATCGCGCTTCGTCGCGTGAGAAATGGAGGTTAAGAGCAAGCAAGGTTGCACAAAAATACATTCCCAGCAAAATAAGCGCACTTTATACTTCAAGTTGAGTTGAACTTGAGGTTAGCAAGTATGGCTGACGCAGTTGATTTAGGATTAGTAGCAACAGGTGGTTTGTTACCGGGATGGCGGTTAGCTCAGGCATTTGCTCCTGGTGGCTTTGACCCTAACTTTTACCGCCGCCAAAATACAGGGAGCTTTGCAATTTCTTTAAACCGTAGTTTGTTTGGTAGCTTTGGCAATGATGTTCTTATTGGTGGTGTAGGGAACGACTATATTTCAGGTTACGGTTTTGTTGGTTCTCAGGAAATAGACATTCTCGCTGGTAATTTGGGCGCTGACACATTTGCTCTAGGCGATTTTTTGGCTCCGTACTATGGCGGACCATCTGTAGGAATTATTGCTGACTATAAAAGGGTAGAAGGCGACATAGTTCAGCTATCTGGTCGAGGTGTAGAAAACTATTCGTTTTACTATGACAACTTACTGGGCAGCAGCGCCACCGATACTTTTGTCCTTTATAATAACGATGTGATTGGTATAGTCGTTGACACTACTAACATCGCTTTTAACTTGGTCTAAGGATTTCCAAGAATTTAAAAAGGCAGCGGGTGCTCTTTGGTAGAGGGCATTATGTTTCGTACACTCAGAGGATTCAAACCTCGGAGTGTACAGATGCTATTTTCTAGGAAACGGGTGTTTCGCTCAGAGTATAAAAATCAACTCTGTCTTTTGATAGATATGAATTTAGATTTTTTAGTTAGTTATTAAGAAAACACAGTAACAGAAGTGTAAGCGATCGCAGTGGGAACTGCCCAATGTTTAAGCCACCATACCCATATGCTTTTACTTGGCTGTGTCAAGCATACGTTATGGGCGATCGCACCTGCCTTGAGGAACAAATTTCACGAACGAGATGCGCCCAAGTCATTCCTTACTCTGTTAAGGCGGTTGCTCCAGTTTTCAATGGCAAAACCCCAGCCATCAAGCCAGGGGGAAAGATGAGAGTATGAAAATCTGAAATCCAATAGTCTTAACCAACTGTAAAAGCAACCAGAACTAAAGTGGAGACCAGTAATGTCGCAAATACACCTTGGATGACATATTGACGTTGCTCCCAAATTGCAGGGTATTCAGCCAACTGCATTTTTGTCTCTTGTGGATAGTTGTTGAGGACGCCGTCTTCGTTAACAGTGGTGTACATAGCTTGTTTCCTAAATTCTTAACTTATGTAAATAAATATAACAATATTGTTACAAAACCTCAAGAGTACTTGACGTAGAAAAATAAATAGTATCCATAAAAGAGCCTAATCTGTGGGTTGTTTTTGTGCAATACCGCCTGGTGGTGGTTGCTTTAATACCCAAACGTTTGCTAAATTCTTCTGATTTTGAAGCTTCTCATTCAACAAGAAGGCAACGGAACAGTGAGGAACGAACTGTTAAGAGTTTCCTTCTAGGTAAAATCCGGGGGTCTGAGTCCCCCACCAACAGAGATGGCACATATAAATCACCTGGGAGCACCATCTGTGGGTAAGACAGCCCACACCATATGCCATCCGGTGTTAAGCGTTCCCCGTTCCCTGTTCCCTGTTCCCTGTTACTAAACATTGATTATTCTGGGGATTTTTTCTGCGGTCGAAACGAGTCTGGTAAATCTTGGATAGTTTTTCCTCTTGAAGCAAGTAAGCGCTCAAAAGCCTTGATTTGAGACACTGTAAACGTCGGTTCGGTGTCCCCGGCTTCCCATCGCGAAATAGTCCTTGCTGTTGTACCAATTGCACGAGCGAACTCCTCTTGAGACATATCTAGCTCAATTCTGAAATTTTTCAACGGCGATTCACCTTCAGTGTTTCTAGTTTGTCTCTTCTCCACCATGATATGATAAATTGACTAGACATAATGTCTAGACTTAGTATCTACGAGCCTAAGTCTAGATGGAGTGTCGAATGGTTAAAAACAAAAAGGCAGACGTTACTAGGGTACGCCTGTACAGTCTGTCTTTTCTTCAATGTCTCATCCTACTCCTTTTTAGAAGCGCCTTGCTTTTATGAGAAACAGAACTTATCTGACAATGCTTTCTTCTTGGATGGTTGTTCATTGGCTTTCTCCTACCGAGCGGACTGTGATTGCCCGATTTCGGAGCCGCAGTGATGCTGATGGTTATTTAATGATTTTGCGTCGCTTGATGCCAAAAGCTGACTTGAAAGTGGTTTTTGACCTAGAGCAGAACGAAAATTAACTTGAGGCGATCGCAGTTGATGGGTGCATCTAATACACGTATTTACAGAACTTATCAATTTTCGTGAATAAAAATTACCTTGAAATTTTGAGACCTAAGAATTATAAGAATTAGGAAAATATATGTAAGGAGGTTGTCTTTGTTAAGCTGTTGTGTACATATAGCAATTTTCAATAAATTACAAACGGTACAATTGCCGGCTCTTTGATTTACAAGCCTTCCAGATTTTTGCTGTTTATATCTCAAATAGGAATGCTATATAATATATAACTCGAAACGTCCCCCGCCTGTTCTCTACTCAAGAATTTACAATCTCTTGTTGAATTAACTTTTTCATTCTCTTTCTTTGCTTTCTATAATTTTCTGATTTGAGAACGCTTCCCATTTTGGAGCGATCGCTATTAAAGTGCATATTACCTTCTGCTAAGAACGAGCCTTGCTTTATCATCAATCCATTATATGGGCACCAATCATATCCACAATTGTGTTTTGAATACTCTCCGAAATTTCTATGTTTTATCTTTTTCTCTTTCCGGATTTTTTCTTGATTGACTCGGATACCTTTCCATATTTCTTCTTCGTCTGCTACTGTCAGATTTTCTCCAAGCGTCTTTAGATAAAAATATGTAGAAGGGTCTTTCAATTGTAAAAATTCAAAACTTTTATGAAATTGTTTATTAGCATAATCTCTGATTTCGATTTTCTGATTTACATCTAACTTTTTTGTTTCAACAAGAGAGCGGAAGAATCCCAGTGTGTTCCAGTCAGAAAACTTTTTATGGTTATCTATTATATGTAGATATTCACTGTAAGTAAGAGAATTGAATTTTTGCCCTATTTTCATAAAAATTTGTGGATTGATTTCAAGCTAAATATTATCAAAGCTAAGCTAGTAACTGCCTACAAGTTCATAAATTGATATTCCAGAATTTTGTCACTCTAATCTTAATACAGTCTAAAACTGTTGTAACTACATCTTTATATTGTCTTCAGCAGAAACATTGCTGCCGTTCGCCCAATCACAAAATCCATGAATGCTTTCACACTCACAGGCAGTGTTTTGAGTAATTGTGTTACACAGTGGAGGCGCGATGGCGAAACGCCCGCCCTAAGGGGCGATCGCTATCTAAGATCGCGTAAAACTTTTCTTTAGAGTTCTGTACTGACACATCATAAAATTCTCTACAGAATAAATTTACACAGTGCAGTTAGTATAAAGTTTTGAAAAAGATTATCCTTGCAGAGCTTCATTCATTAGTGTTTCAGTCAACTGCCGTAAATTCCGTGGGATGACTTTGTTAAAGTCATGCGAATAGCATATAGCATGATGCATCACTAAATACACCATGTGATGTGTTACGGACAACATGAAT
The DNA here is from genome assembly GCA_035967975.1 of Scytonema sp. PMC 1070.18. GTDB lineage: Bacteria > Cyanobacteriota > Cyanobacteriia > Cyanobacteriales > Nostocaceae > Scytonema. The sequence continues at coordinate 9,920 of JAWQFQ010000247.1, read as the reverse complement.
ATTAAGAAATCTTTGACGCTTGCTCAACCAGAAGTAGGCGAGCTCATTCGCCAACTCCGCCACGAACAAAAGCTGACTCAAGAACAATTTGCAGCATCCCTGGGTGTCACTTGTTTGACAGTTAATCGTTGGGAGAATGCACGCGCTCAACCTTCACCGCTAGCAATGTGGAGAATTGAAACTATGCTGCAAGAGTTAGGCGAAAGAGGTCAGGAACTGTTGGCTAAGTATGTACTCAAGTCGTGAAAATGAATTTTCAAGTTATGCAAACCAATCAACAAATTGTCGAAGTCACAGGCTCTCCTGCCCAAGTGTGGGGAAATATATTCATTCCGGCTAGGGGAGCGCAAGCTGAATATGTCTGTTAACCCTTCAACCAGACAAACTCAAGCCCAAATTCAATAACGATTCCGATCTATTAACGAACCTGCGATCGCTATAACTTCATTTAAGTATTTTGGCAGTATTATGAATCAAGCCACAGGAGCAACAGCATCTCCATCAAAAAAAGAACGAATCTTAGCACGTTTGGGAAGACTGACGGTAACGGGAGCCATTACCTTTGGGATTGGAGTCTTGACTATCTTTGACCGCTACAACAATTATTGGGATACAACAATATTCCGAGTTCAGACTGTTGACTTTAACATACTGTCCCATACCTTACCAACAAAGCTTTCTCAAGCGATCGTTCAGAATAAACCTGAAGAATTACAAAGGACATTAAATAGCAATTACGGGTTGTTTGGTCTAGTTGTCACAGACCCTACCGGACAAAAAGTCATTGCCTCATCTCAAAGTTATAAAACCCCTTCTTGGGCATCTGCCCTTAACCCAGAACAACTGCAAAAACATCCCTATGATGTGTTGCTCAACCCCCCTCCCACATACCCCCAATGGAGTTATAGCAGCCCTTACGCTACCGATCGCAGTGCTACCAATTTGACAAACCAAGGGCGAGTCATCGGTAGGGTTTACTATGTTAGAGGCGTCAAACCCTCTTTTAGGGCAGACTTTGTAAAATGGCTGAGCAACCCAATCACACCAAGCAGCCGTATTGAAACTTACACCATGACAATGGTAGCTTGGTTGACAGGTGGCTTCGCTGTTTGGCTTTTGTGGGAGTATCTTCTTTACAAAAAATTCGTACAGCAACAGCAAGCTAGAGAAAAGGAAAAAGCGCTAATCGAGCAGAATGAAACGCTATCATTTTTGCTAATAGAAAGAGTCTTTGAAATTGAAAATTTACAATATCAATTAGAGGAAGAACGTTTCCAATTCAACAATCAATCTCAGGAATTACACACTTACAATCAGCAATTACAACAGCAAATTTCTCAATTACACAACACAATAGCAGTTTTACCTAAAACTGTTGCAACTACAACGCACCTTGAATTAGAGCAATTGCTCGTCTAGGAGGATACTTAGAACATAGAAAGGGTACTCCAATTGGAATACAAGTACTGTGGAGGGGTTGGTTAGAACTAGAAACTTTGTGCCTGGGTTGGCTACTGCATCAAAATCTTAAATTAATACATTAATTAAGAGACAGTGTTCTGATTCCGGAGCAATATGGTTCGCTCTGACACATGGCGAACACTCAAGAATTTTTAATTATGAAGCACCAAAACAAACCCTCACCCCAAGAAGAATTGTTTGAACGGATAGATAAAGTTGTTAACCTCAAAGAGCGCTTGGAGCGAGAAATTCAAGCGATTATGGCATTGAGCGCGATCGCTCCGAGTGGGTGTTGGATTGCTCGTTATCTTGCGAAAGGGCGAAAGGGGTTTTATTGGTATTATAAACTACAAGCAACTGACCCGATTTTTCCCACCTTAACGTCTGGCAAGCTTTCTAAATACAAACATCTAGGTAAAGCTGGTAGTCAAGCGTACTTAGAAGCTTTTGAGCAGATCACCGCCAGAACAAAAATTGAAGCCTTAGCCCGTTCCATTGAAACTCTTAACCAGGGTTTAAAAGATTTACTTGAGGAAACCTCTAAATACAAAAAATGAGCCCGACTGGTTCGCCACTACCACTCGCGAACCGCTCCTCCCTTTCCACATCCCGTGAAAAGTCAGGAGTTAACCTGGTGTAAATCTTTCCCGGAAAACATTGACTAAGACGGTTACAAAATCTGGCTTCTTCTGGATTTGTTATCGCGGTACTTTGATCGCCATCATGAGGTATGGTTTGGCTAAGTATTTGCATTAGCAACTTGTAGCGAAACTCAGCCAGCCTTTGAGGACTTCGAGCAGCTCCCACTTCCTTCTCATGCTCGCGCTTCTTGGATTCGTAACTTTTTAACTCTCTGTGGTAATCTGCCACCTTATCTTTATGCTTTTGCTTGCGTTCTGGATAAGATTTGATTTGATGCCATGCATGAGCGGCTATAGCACCTACTGCCGCAAGTAGTAATAACAACCCTGGTATTGTCTGACCCTGAGAAACTATGGCAACGGTAGGAACAGCTGCTGTTGTTTCTACAGCGATGATAGTAGCATTTAACTTTTGCGGTTCTTTACCTGGTTGCTGTGGCAATGGTTCTGTAAATATGGGTACTGGTGGCTCGGCTGATTTTACTCGCTCGATTTGTTGCGGAATTAGGATGATGGGAAAATAGCTCATAAGGTGCGATCGCATTACAGCATAGCTTGCGCTTACCACAATTTTTTTATGGAGCGCGATTACTCAATTTCAAAATCTAGAGAAAAAGACTCTTCAATACTTTGTATAAGATTGCCAGTTTCAAATCTTTTTTTAAAAGCACCTCGTTTTTTAGCATTTTCGGCTGAAATATCTTGCATGGTTACTAGCTTACCTGCTTCAAAAGTAAACTCTAAAAGTGTTTTGTAAGCAGTGGCTTTTTGATAACCTATGTGAACATATAGCTCTTTAATGAAATCTTTAGCCAACCTAATTTTTCCAGAAAATGGAGCCAGTAGCCTTAATCCTTTGTAGGTGGGATAACCATAGCAGTCTTCTTGAGGTAGCGTAGGCAGAATACCTTGTATTGGTTTGTACCCTTCCTTGACTTCACCAATAACCATTTCTGTTAAGAATAAGCCATCATCGGTAATCTCATAAGTAGAGTAAAAGCCACGATAGCAAGCTGTATGAAGCATTGCTGGCTGCATTTGGTAATCTTGAGGTGTAATTAATCTTTCACCCTCCAAAGCAACCAAAGAATATTCTTCACCTTGATAAAGAAATGTATCTGGAATTTGTGCTGTCATATTTAATACTCACTACTTAAACAAGAAAAAATCTTTAATTCTAATGGCGTGGAGCACCCGCCGTCAGTCCTACAGACAGGCTATGCCAGCGCAAAGCGTGCCGATAGGACAAGGCGATTATGTTGCTATTTGCTAAGTTTGCAGTTTGCACAGTGCAAGGTCTGACTGTTGTTAGGATGCCCAATTCCAAGTAGAAATAATCATTCTCCTACGGCATTGCGGTCTTCATGCAGGTAAAGCAAAATTTCTTGAGAAGGAATTTTAAATGCATTCAGCAAAAAACGAGTGCCTCTATCCGAAGTTTGTGTTCTTCACACAGTCGTTCATCCATTCCCTCTCAATAATACGGTAATATTTGGGGTTGCCTTAATATGCTTACAACGAGGTGTGCAAGTTGCACAGGATATCGGACGAGGGTGAGTGCGATCGCTTTGCATGATCGCACTTCTTGTGCTTGCGCTTAGGGCATTCTTAACCTACCGCTCCCCATCCGACGCAATGGCAAGGAACAGAAGTGCCTGGAGGCGATCACATACATAGCCAGTAAAAGTGTTGTAACTTTATTGCGCTACTTTTGGCTAAGTTTAGGCTTCTACAAAGAGGTGCAATATCTGAGCTAATGCAAAGCTTGTAGTTATTATGGCTCATAACCACGAATATTTGGAATATTAAGTGGTTTTCCTAAGATATTCAGTGGAGGACCTGCGTATGCACCCTGTAGCTGACTACAAAAACCAGGAATAACTAATTGAGAGCCTCCTTGGGCTGTATAGTGTTTCCTAAATTCACAGATTTTCTGATTAATTTTATTTTCAATAAAAAAGAGCAATGTTAAGCAAGGATATTTATTCGCTCCTTTTTGAGATATGCGAAAATCTTCGATGGTAGGCGCTAGTGGTTTAAAAGTTTTTTCAACTCTAGCATTCAGAGAATGACGCTGTTCTCCAACATATTTAACCACTTCAAAAGGTTTTAACATTGCCAAAGAACAAGCTGCATCTATTATTTCATACTTTTCATTAGTTCCCATATAAAGTAATACAACATGATTTCTCAGTGTAGCAACAATATCGTTATCGCTATTGATTAACTCATTAATTGCCTTGTTAAAAAAGCCTGTATTAAATAGGCGCATTCCTTCAAGAGCTAACTCAGGATTATTGTAAACAGATGGATAAGTTCCATAATCGCTAGGTTCTGCGGGGAGACGTAAATTGAATGTTCCTTGTTTTGGTTCTTTGGAAGACAATGTTTTGGATTGTTTAGATGCTAAAACATAAACTGTTTCCCCGATTTTATTCAATCTGTCAAGATTAGGAACAACTTTCCCATCCTCTAGGATTTGACAAGCCAAATGAGGGGGGTCATTTTCCTGCATCCACTCTTGAATTTTTGAAATCACATGAGCGGAACCATGTTTTAGATATTCATCTACCAAGGCTTGGTAGTCTGGTTGTGATAATGCTTCTCCATCTACATCTACTGGCTTATTTCGAGGGGTAGGCTTTCCATAATTAGGATCAAGTTTCTTACGCCGTTTTGCCTCTCCCATAAATTTCACCCCAATCTAACTAAAGTTTGAACCTGTTTGCCTAACTCGTAACTAAAGTAAAAATTGTTACCTAATCCACTCTATTGGAAGATTAGGTAAAAGTGTTCAGTATAATTAACATTTTTCAGTTAGCAGGAAAAATACTGAAGTAAACAGTACAAACAATTTCCGAACTTTACAGAAAGGTTTGACATCTCATAACAACTTCCCTAGCTTTAGCCCTGTAAGAATGAAAGCGACAGTTAACGGTACAGCGCGTTCTTGAAGTATGCAATTCAGTGCGATCGCCCAAACATATAAGCTCTACAAAGCAAAAGCCCAGTTATGTAGCAATAACTGGGCTTTTCAATTTAAGCGACTATAATCTTACGCCGCTGCTTGGTCTAAGTTAACTTTGACAACTCTATTCTTTTCTTCTTCTTTCTTAGGTAGAGTTAAATTTAAGATACCATCTTTGTATTCTGCTTTAACTTCGGTATTCTGAATTTTTACAGGTAAAGGAATCACGCGTTCAAACTTACCGTAGTGAAACTCAGTCCGAGTCATCCCCTTGTCTTCAGTCTTATTCTCAAACTTGCGATCGCCACTGATAGAAACAGCGTTTTCTGTTACCTGAATATCTAAATCTTTGGCGTCGATTCCTGGGAGTTCCAACTTCAAATGAACGGCATCTGGAGTCTGAGTCATTTCCGCTTTTGGAACTTTCACAAAGTCTGTAGCAAAGGGAACTCTAGTTTCATCAAACAAGCGTTGAATAGCGTTCAATTCTTGAGCGAGGTTGTAACGAATGAGTGCCATAGGTGTTTAAATAATGAATGAGTTAGTTCGTTTTGTTGGCTTTCAATTCTTATGATATGACTGTAAAAAACCTTTGTTATTCGGCTTTAACTACCCTCATTATTGAAAATAACCGTACCTCGAAAACAGTTGTTTCAATGAAATGCGCCCCTCACATAGCATTCTTAAGCGCATTTACTATCTATATATAGAATCTAGATTTATAAAGATACAGCTTTAACATCAACTGTAGTTGCTGTCTGAAGAGAATCTAAATCAGCTTTTGTTACCTTTTTACGATTTTTAAGTTGCTCCATAACAATTTGGGAAGCTTCGGCAACAACCAAACTGGCAATCAGCCCATCATCTATCCATCCCACAACTGGGAAAACATCCGGTGAGATATCCAATGGACTCACTAAGTAAAATAAACCCGCAACAATAGCAAACCAACGATACTTAGGATGGCGTAAAACTTTACGAATACCGTTTAGAAAAACTTGAGTAAAAAATCTTTTTCTCATTCATTCCCTCTCTAGAACACACCATTATCTTGACAAATTTCTTTGAAAAAATCAGGTGCAGATTACCCTTCAGTTTGTCGTAAAAATCCACCGTACTCATATGTACGGTTAACCGTATAATCAGCTTTCGTCTTTGCGTTGGTTGGAGAGCGATCGCAAAGCTAATGACTTAAGCCGTATCGCATACCACGATTGGGGCATTCTCAATGGAGGGATAGTATGCAGCTGTCTCATCTGTCATTTAATGACAGATACATATGTGCCGTACAACAGAGGGCGATCGCATGCGCGAGGATACACCAAGTCTTACCTGTGTTTTTTCAAAAAAGTTATGTTAAAGCTCGCATAAGACTGGAGAATAAGTTTGATGTAAACAGGTGTCATCATGAGCAAGAAAACCCAAGAGACAGTTTATGGGATTGTAAGCAGTAAGAAGCTTTCGGAATTGCAGCAAAACTTTGATACCACTCAAATTTTAGCAGCGGTGGACGCCATTGATGAAATTCGCTCGCGTATTTGTGAGCCAGATGGGATAAGACTTGAATTGCTACACCTCCATTCAATGGCTCACACAATCATTAATGGAGATTTCACGATGAATGCACCTATCGGGACGTGCATTTGGGAAGTCGCTCAAGAGTTAGAGCTAGAAATTGATGATTTTGCCAGCAAGTTAGATGCAATTGCGACACTACTTGGAAAGCTTGGGGAACTTGCTCCTGATGATGAATATGAAGATGAGGAGGATGAGGATGATTTTGATGAATAAGTAGCACAAAAATCATCCAACGCGAGCAAATAATTCGTAATTTGTCATTAAAAATTCCTCAACGCAATAAAGGGTAATCAATAATTGGAGTTAACAGTATCTGTTTCCAACCAGGCGGTTTGCACGCTTCATTAAGGGCAAGAACAAAGTCAGTGCTCAATGAGTTAAGGCGCATCGTGATAGATAATTAATTCCCAGAATGCCAACGATTCATAGATGCTGGGATTGAAATTTTATGAGGAACAAAGTCCTCTGGCTCCACAAGGAAATCAACTTTTACTCCCATATACGTATCTGGAAGTTGATTGATAACGTCTTGATTTGTCACGTAGATACGTAATGAATTTTTACCTATCCCAAAACCTTTGATTCCCGAAACATTGCGAAAGTCCTTTTTCGCTTCAGCTTTGATTAACAGCAGATCTTGCATATCAAATTAAAACCTATCTATTATTTTTCTTTTCAGAGGGACAACTTAACTCGAAACGATTAACAGGGATCTCACACGCGGTCTTCGCGAAATTGAAAAAAAGGTGACTCTCATTCAAGGCAGTGCTTCGCTCAATCGCGACAAATACCTTTTGTAAACAGGTAGCTTTAAACAGGGAATCCTCAGTTAAGCTGTTAAGAATTCCCCGTTCTCTTTTTCGTTAAGTTATATCTGTTTAGTAGATGCAGCTACGAGATATACCTATAAAGCCAAAAAACTTTACAAGTATAAATATCTTGTGCTTGTGATTTAGATGATTCCCGATGACTATATAGTAGTAGTATTGCTTATATTTACTTGCATTGTCAAGGGAAATATGTAAATTTTGTAACATATCCTGAGAATCTGCTAAAAACACAATTTCATCCTGCTAGGGAAGGAAGCGCTTCTAAATCTTTTGGTGAATGCATAATTTCAATTTTTATGCAATGAGTCTAAATGACTTAGTTTTCTTCACTTGCTTGTCCTAAAATCCTGACATTAAAACGTTGAAGAATTGGAGATATTGGATTAGCAAAGGTAATGTCGCTGCTACCTGCAAACAGAAGTGCTATGGGCTGTTTTGTTTCTTCGTCAACAATCAGCGAACCCGAATCGCCCGGTTCGCTAAAAGAACTACATACACCTCGAATTGCTATTTGCTCTTGAAAACTAGCACGCCGATTGTTGTCGTACCATATATCAAAAACATCTTCACTCAGACCTTCAACGATTCCTTGCGTCAGACCTGTGGTGCTACCGTACTTACAGACACGTCTTTCTATTTCAGCAAGCATTGGAGTCTCTTGCACGTAACCAACTTCACAGATTTTGGTATCCACATCTTGCTCCTCGATCAGTTTGGCGATCGCAGCATCCATAGTATTCGACTGCCCTTGCCACTGAATTGGCTCAAAGTCTGTTAAGCGAGCAATAGGATGGTTTATATCGCCACCCTCAAGAAGACTTGGTTCTAGTATTGCGTCTCCATTATTGGCTTGGTTTATGTGAGCAAGTACGTGGTTATTAGAAAGAATGTAACGTTGGTTGCGATCGCACTGAACTAAGCATCCCAACGTACCACCTGTTACTTGGTAATGACCGACAGAGACACCGCATAAAGTGCGGTGTTGCATAGGCAATATCTCACCAACTTTGATCACGTCAGTTGGCAAACCATTAACTTCTGACGGAATTTTTTCCCATCTTGACAAGTCTGAATTAAGTAACTTCTCACGAACATAAACACGCACGCAAATCCGATCTAGTATTTTGCCATTAACTACCTTGGCACCATATCCAAAACCCACAATTTGGGTTTTACCTAGCGGTATCGTCTGCTTTTGCGTTTGTATGCCCGAACGGAAGGCTCTGATGCCGAAAATTTTGTTTGCCAGTTCGTCTTTATACTTACGCGCTTGTTGTAAGCATTCAGTAGTTGCAGATACTAACATAAAAAATAATCTTGATTAGATATTACGGATACATATGACTGAAACAAGCCAGAGGAGGAAAAGAATCTTGAATAAAAGTGCCACCCTGTTTTTGTGCGAACGGTATCTCCTGTTTTGAAACATGGAATTTCCTCTCTGCACCCCCTGCACCCTTCGTTGATTCAGACAAAATTCGGTGTAAAAGATTTTGCTGAATTGAAATGCCAAAATTTTAGTAAGGACGTTGCAATATTTGCGGAACAAGCAACTCTTCCTCAAGTCCTGCTACAGAAGCTACTCTTGCTACAAATTAATTCTTATTGTAGTATTCTTACTTAGAAAGAAAATAACTACGAGCTTTCTCGTATAAAGATTATAAAAAAATTTACAAAATCTAGAGGGAAACCGACTCATATAACGTGTCACAAGTTGAACCAAGAGTAGTGACACATTGAGATTGTCAGACTAAAAGGGTTTCTTTGGGTTGAAGATAACAAAGGTCGTGTTTAGTCTTTTATCAAACTTCCCAATCAGAATATTTAAGGTTGGGTCATTGCTGAAGATATTGACTTTTAAACGCGTTTATAAAGTTAATGAGTGCATTCAATTGGTAAGCGTTCAGCACTTCAGCCCTTCAGCAGTCAGCTTGCGATCGCCTGTTTCCCTTGCATTTTAATATCCAAGAAATAGAAATACAGAACATAGACCATTTAGGAATAGTAGCAGGAATAGTAGCAGGAATAGTAGATGCCTGGACTCCTTACAGAAGCACGGTTGTTGGAACCCCTGGCGAGCACATTTCCATACTCAGGCGATCGCACTCCCACAATGTATAAAACCACACTGTACATAACAGCGTGGTTTGGTTTAGATATAAAGCTGCGATCGCCGAAGGTGGGCGCTCTGCGCCATCGCGCAATTGCTTGATCGCACAATACGTTTTCCGGACCGAAGCAAGCGCTCGGAACGAGAGCATAAAAGCAAGCCTACAGTTTACTTGGATAGGAAATTCGCTTAGTTGAGGCAAAACCCAACGCTTGTCAGCTTTCGTCAAATTTGACAAAAGCAGGACAAGCAAGACGTCCAAACTCGCGCAAAGCAATTATACTCTAAACGGTTAAGATTTGAACTTTTCTAAAAGACTGAAATTTGAGATT
>JAWQFQ010000246.1:0-14108 GCA_035967975.1 Scytonema sp. PMC 1070.18 | reverse complement strand
GTCTTCCAAGTCTTACCCGTTCTAGATGTATATGTAAAAAACCTACACCTGTGAGTGGGGTGTAGGGGCGTTGGCGGAGCCTTCCCGCAGGGTACGGTTGTTCGCCCTGATCGTGCAGGATGTCAGGAAAAATTGTGTTTGTTTCATGTATAACGGATTACGGATGCTGTCCGTGGGGCGCTTTCAAGAAACACAGGGGGTCAGTCTCAAATACAGGCTCTTGATTGAAACTTAATCATCCTTCATATGCCCAATCGGCAGAGCATATTACAATAACCATGCAATGTTTCCATTGCCGTAATTTTTATTATGACCAGACTGAGAAGACCACACCATTTAATGCGCCGAATTTCAGGACAAACATATCTCTGGCTAGCAATCGTAATTTTTGGAGCATCTAGTGCAGTCACCCGTAAACTCACAGAAATTGGTGCTGCTCGCTTTATTGATGGTCACAATCCCATTTCCTTGTGCAATGTTTTGTTTGTAGGAAACTTGTGTGCCTTGTTGGTTATGATACCAATCTATGGGCAACAGTGGAACAAAGCAGCTTTGAAGCAGCTGACTTCAAAGGAGTGGGTCAGTTTAACAGCCGTAGGGATTCTATCAGGAGCGCTAGCCCCAAGCTTAATTTTCCAGGCTTTAGCACTCACAGGAGTTAACAATGTCGTTTTGGTGGGACGATTGGAACCACCTCTGACTATGGCTGTATCGGTTTGGTTATTGAGGGAACGGGTAAATCGTTGGGAAGTGATAGGGGCGGTTGTTGCTTTCATCGGCGTTACTCTGACTATTTTCCTTCAGCCTCCAGAGGAAAGCATGATGAATATGGGAGGTTTACACGTAGGCTTGGGAGAATTTCTAGCAGCTGCTGGAGCGATCGCTGTGTCAGCTGGCACTATTATTGGTAAAAAGTACCTCTGCAAGGTTCCCGTAGGAATCTATAATATTTTTCGCACTACTTTAGGAACTATTATATTTTTCTTCAGTGCTTTATTACTATATGGTCAAGGGCATTTCATGGATGTACTATCACCTTTTCTTTGGCAATGGATGCTTGTGTATGGTGCTGTGATTGTCGTCTTAGGACAATCCTTCTGGATTAAGGGGTTGAAAACTTCTACAGTTTCCACGGCTTCCCTAATTGGCTCGTTTACCCCAATTGCAGGTATTTTAGCAGCTTATTTCATACTAGGCGAAGCGCCAACCCAGGCTCAATATATTGGTGGTAGCTTGATATTAGTAGGTATATTCTTGAGCCAACTTGGCATTCGGCGTCAGGCTGATCGCAGGGTTGCATTGTCTCAGGTGGATTCGACTGCAGCAGAACAAGCGGTAGAAACAGATGTGGGATTTAAGGGGATTTGAACAGGGTAGGTTTGCTTAGAGGGGTATTTGCACGTACATTCCCAACGACACACTTTCAACCGGAGAGATAGCGCTTTAAAGCTTTTGGTAAGTTCTCATCCAGAATAATTTTTATACCGAATGTGTTCGCGAGCAAGTGTTAGAAAATTTACCGCATCTGTACGATTGACAGAAGGAAAATTCTCCAAAAACTCTGAAAGAGAAAATCCATCGTCTAAATACTCTAATAATGATTGGACAGGAACTCTGGTATCTCGGAATACCAACGTACCGCCCATAACTTCTGGATCGGAACTGACTGGGCTTTGGACTAGGGTAATCATTTTAGATGGTTTTAACTCTTCATGAATAAAAAACAAGATGAATGTTAGATGACAAAGTTTTCTAGGACACTAACATCTCCCATAGTTATTTTTACGCTAAAGTTATCTCCAGGGCTGGCACTCAGTTGTAATTCAATTTTTTTACTATCATTTTTGGCTTTAGCTTCCATAATCGCGGTTTCTTCTTCATCTAAAATCATGACCTGAAGTAAGGGTGGTAAGTATTCGTGACCATTGTTTGGATGTAACTCTACAATAATTTTTCTCTCGTTCTTGTTGTCGTCATCATAGCTGACCTTAACAACGATTCCTACTGATGTATTATTGGCTTGTATCCCAAAGTCAATGAGTTTAGCCCTTTCTACAATGCCTTCTTTAGTGCTTCTAAACTGCAAAGCTGGTTGATTTTGGAAAATAGATTCAATTGGTTGCCAAGCTGCTTCAAAAGAGTTTTCTAACCATCTTTGTAAGTTGACAAAGTTTTGATTGAATGATTTAGCTTCTTGTACTTGTGTACATTCTTCTAGATACTCTAGTAAATTTTCTAGAGGTTGTAATTGATTGATGGGTAAGTCACTCATTGATGCCTCTTTAACAAAGCCTAATAATTTGGCTTCTTGTAATGTTTCACTTATTTGCACGGCTACATAGCCAATGCGGTCTGATATGACTTCTGGCGGTATGTAGACAATTTGTGAATTTTCCAAGACTGGACGGCATTCTAATTTACCTAAATTTTTGATGCACAAATCGGCTACATCTAGGAGGGTTTGTTGTATGGGATTCCAACTGTCACTAGCGTCTAGGTCAGTTTCAAAACCCATACATTCTAGGTAGAAATTTACGAAGGATACAGACAAGATATTTAGTAAAACTTGTTGTTGTTTTTCGGATGTAGCTTGCTGTTTTGACCATTTCTCTGCTAGTCTACGAGAGACTGGAGATATAATACCAGTAAATGTTGAAAGAGTTGTCATACCACTCGATTTTTAGGATTTTATAATACATATGTATCACATAAATCTTTGAATTCAATACGAAATTTTTCTAAACTCCTTCGATAAAAGTTACTTAATGTTGGAATTGGGACACCTAACTCTTCTGAAATATCTTTCCAAGATACACCAGACCATCTTTTTATCGCTATTTTTTGGAAGTTTACCTGAGGATAACTTTTGATATATGTTTGTCGAAAAATACCTTTTGGGTCTTTTTCTATATATTGTCTGATTTTTTGGAAATCAGATATGAGATCGTCTTCATTGTCTTCTGGTATTGTATCTTCTAGGTTTTCTAGAAAAGAAGTTTCTACCTTAATTTCGTTGGTTTTACCAACTACTTTGGAAACAGCCTCTTTGAAAAAACGTTTAGTGAGTAACATATTGACCCAAGTTATAAATTCAGCACGATTAGGATCGTATTTGTCAATGTTTTTACAAATGTATAAAAATAGGTCTTGTACTGCCTCCTCATAAATATGTTGATAAACTTGAGAAAATCTACCCTGGTATGGGTAGCAAAGTTTACGCGAGCGATAAATACCATCAATGAGCTTTGATAAAGCTATTCGTCTAGCGGTTGAACCCAGGGGGTGTTGTTGGGCTTTTAGCGCTAACTCTTGAAGTTGGTACTCGTTCATGTAGAAACACACTCCTATAAAAGGTTTTCGGAAGGTAAGCTGAGTTTTTATCCAAATTAGCTTGTAAAAGTTACAAAACTTTACAAAAAACAGTCTGAGGGTTTTGAGGAGGGACTTTGGACAAAGATATTGATGCAGGGTGTTTTTAGCTTGTTAAGCCTTCACTTTTTCCATAGAGGAAAAATTTTTATTTTATGCAAGGTTTGTCAAATAAGGCTTTTAACAATGGACAGTTATTCTAGTTTGATGGCTTATTACGCCAGATGTAGCCGTTGTTTATCAAGTAAATCTATATTAATTATTGATAATTTGTATATTTTTTGAAAAAATATAGTATGACTAGAGATAATAGTTGCGAGAACAATGTCCTTATGCACACTGGTGAAGTCATTGCTTGCTGCAAGATGAAGACGTTTAGGTGCGGGATGTGGTTCTCAGTCGCGTGTTTTTTGGAACACAACTTACATAGATTTTAATTAGCGACAAGCCTTGCAGTCCATACAGGAAAGTGTATTTTTAGATATCAAAGTTGGTATTTAAGCCAGCACAAATGGTTAGTGTGTTTTTTAACAATTGTCTTTATCGTATTGATAGTGGCGGATATTGAAGCGATCGCCCTGTTGAAATTCGGTTTTACAGTTTTCCAAACAAACATGACGTTATCAGGAGCAAAATCTATGTATAGATATTTATGATGATAAGTATCAATTCTGCTAGTTACCTCTTTATGGCAACTACTGGCTAGTTTATCTTATGGCGATGGTAATGCGATCGCGCTCCTAAAAGAACTACCTACGCGTGTTGTGTATCGCCTCTGGTGGGCGCTTCCAGCCATTGCATGCCTCAGTTGTTGCTTACAGATTTCTATGTTTATGAAGTTTTGTAACAAATCTGCTGCCATTTGGATAAGTGGAATTGCAATCACCAGAGTCATAAGTAGAGCAGTTCAATTGAACCCAAGTTTTTGCTATACCCTGTGATGTTCAATGCTGAAGCAGGTACTGCCTAGCATTGTTGTGTTTACGATGTCAAGCCAGAAAAGCTTTTCAACAATTCAAACAATTATGGAATCTTTGGAGGTAGAGTATGGATTTTGTAACAGGAATGCTTTTAGCTGTTGCTTATGCGATTGCTAAGAGCGCCTTAGAAAGAGTTGGGGAAAGAATGGGAGGAAATATAGGGGATATAGTTTATGATAAATTTTTGGAAATACTTGAACAGCAGTCTCCAAACACTGCAATTGCTATTAGAGAAGCATCTCAGCAACCTTTAGATTACAGACAATTATTTCAGGAAGTAGCGTCAAAAGCGCAGGCTGATGACGAATTAGCAGAAACTGCACAAAAATTGGCATTAACAGCAAAAGAGCATCCACTACCAAATTTGGGTAATGTTCTTCAAGATTTTGCAGTTGTAGAGGAATTGAAACCTCAAATTTCAGAACTTCAATCTTTAATTAGTGTATGGAGAAAGAAAATGGTGAATATTGACGAGATTAAGCAATTCTTACCTGATGCAACCGATGAGCAAGTACAACGTTATGCTACCCAAGTTAAGAGATTAGGAGGATTGGAAAGCTTCTTTTATGATTATTCTCAGGAGCTTAACAGTGAGGTCGAGGAGAAATTAGCTCGTGCTAGAAAAGCATTTAACTATAAACAACCGTACCGTATTGCTGTAATTGGTACTACTGGTGCAGGAAAAAGTACGATGCTTAATGCCATGCTAGGACGTGAGCTAGTACTGACGAAATCTATTGGTAAAGCTGCGACAGGTGCAGCTTTAGAAATATTTCTTGATGTGTCTGAGAACCAGGATGAAAAGGCAGTTGTTACTTATCGTGATAAAGACAGCATCTATCAACTTATTAATGACCATTTTGTTAAACGATATCAACTGGATGGCTCAAAGCTAAATAGTGAAATTGATGCCAGCTTTTCTGAGGCACTTTCAGAGTTACAAATGAAGTCTGTCAGTAACGATCAAGCTCACAAAGATTTCGAGGATTTAAAGAAGATACTGGTTAACCTAACTGAGCAGTATGTTAATAATCACCAGAACAGTTTACGCACTCACTTCTCTCTTAACAATCCTACTGATTGTAGTGAATTGAAGGAGCTTACTGACGAGAACAGCGAGATTAATCGTCTTGGCTCTCGCACACGGATAATAGGTTTAGTTAAATCTGTGACTTATCACATCAAAGCAGATAAAAACTTTGATGGTGTGCAGACACTGCAATTACCCAACAATGTATGCTTGGTTGATTTACCGGGACTCGATGGTAGCCCACTACACGATATAATCATCAGTGAAGGAATCAAAGATGCTGACGCAGTTATCTTCATTATGCGTCCACCTCGTATTCTTGGTCGTAGTGATGATTATTTACTAGATCGTGTAAGTAAATACATTAGTCTTAAAGAAGATGTGGAATCAGGCGAACGGATTTTTCTTGTGCTGAATGCTAAAGACTTGATCATGAGCGACGACATGACATCGACGGCTCTAAAACAGGATATGACTGAACTCATGACCAAACTTTTACCTAAGTATGCAGATTCCCCCCTATTAAGCAAGCGGGGAGGTGACGATGCATATTTCATGACATCCGCGTTGGCAGCATACTATGCACAGAAGAAGCTTAAGGAAGAATCGATCCAAGACAAGACTTACGAAGCCATTAAAGTTAAGCTTGGGGTTCAAGATAAAAGCGATCAGGAAGTACTTAAAATTAGCCAAGTTCCTAAGTTGATCGAAGAGCTAACCAAGTTTGCTCGAGATAAGCGTATTGAAGGACAAATTCGTGATGGTAAACAAGTTTTAGATGAGATTATTGAATCACTCTACAGTAAGTATGACAGTGAATACAAGAAAATAATTAACAACCAAGGACAATTCTATTTTCAGAAACAAGTAGAAATTCAGCTGGAAGACCGAAGAAAAGTTTTTGAGAAAGAGTTGTTAAATTTTCGTATGAACATTCTCAAAAAATTTGAGGAACTACGTAAAAAACTTGAAAATCAAGCTAAAAGCATTTGTGATGAAGCAGATAAAAAGTTACAGGAAAAGATGCCCGATATCTGGAAAAAGCACTTTAAGACTGGCATCGATATCCTAGAAGGTGGAGAGATTGGAAAAGTCATATTTGAATCTGTCTTAAGTGAGGCTCAAGTCGAACTTTGGGATAATCTCAATCAACGTGTGCCTAGGTTAGCAAAATTCTTGATTCATTATTATGAGGAAGAGTTTCAAAGATATCAAATGGTTCAAAAGATTGTTAGTTGTTCCTACGGCTATAAGGAAGTTTTAGAACTAGAAGCAATCGTTAAAAAGTTTATTGATGATATGGATGGCAGAATGTTTGAAATTGCCGAACGCATCGCAATGACAAAAATGACCGATCCTGCCACTCATTTTACCGCTTCTGACAATGACAAACCTCATAAGCAACAACTCTTTCAGAGCCTTCATTCTCCTGCTTTAATGAATGAAAGTGTTCCTGCCAATGAATTTACTAACTTTATCGTAGAAGTACGGAAGCTATACGATAAATTTGTGTCTGATTATTGTATTTCCGGGCTTTTGAATCTTTATAGATATGAAATGCTTGGAATTGAAAGATATCTGTGTACAAATATTGGAGACTTATTTACTGAAATGCGTAATAAGATTAACGATAATAAGGATTCGGGTTTGATATCCAGAATCCGCGAAAGTAACTCCGATCCAACCTGGGATTATGTGGCTTCTCTAGAGAGTAAAATTGCTACTTTATTCACTATTAAGTAGTCATATAACATTCTACTAGGACTTCCACATAAAAAAAGTTTCCAAATATTTCTTGTGGTGCGGGCTTCTAGCCCACCACTTGTAGAAAACGAGAACGCCCACTCCACAAGATTAGATAATTTATTTTTTGGGAATCCCCTATATTGTGATTGCTTTACGAAGTAAAGTATCTCAAAAATTTTTCAAGAACCGAGATAATTTAACTAATTCATAATAGCATACGCTAAGCAAGTAGAATTAGAAAAAACAAAAAAATGTTAATACAAAAAGGAGAAATTTCATGATTAATACTCATGGTACAGCATTCAAAAATCGTTTAAGAAGTTATAGAGAAACTTTAACCAAATGGTTAAAAGATGACAGCCGCTCACCTTCTTCTAAAACAACTATCCGTTTGGGAATTTGGGGGACTAAAAGCTCAGGTAAAACAACATATTTAGCAATGCTTTATGATGCTTTAGAATTATCAAACAAATGGCAAGTTACCGTAGATAAAAAAGCACGCAATTTTGTACAAACTCATCTTGAAACTATCAGAGAGAATTTAGAGTTTCCAGAACCAACAGAGAAATCTGAGACACTAGAAATTTTCAGTTATACACTCAACCCCGATCCTTCAAGTGTTAACAGCTCTACAATTGTGCTAAATTTTATTGATGCCCCTGGAGAGTTTTATGAGCATATACTCGAAGCTAGTGCTAGAATCGATAACCCTGATACTCAAGCTTATGGAGAAGAAGACGGGTCAATGGATATCGTTGATTATTTGATTAACTGCGATGGAATTATCTTTTTGCTTGACCCCGTAAGAAGTAAGGAAGATGGTAAGAAGTACTCAACCCTGCTAAGAACTTTATTTCAGGAGTTTCAAGAGCGTTCTCAACGCTCCGGCGCAACATCGGGCCGATTAGAGCAATACATGGCGTTTTGCGTAACCAAGGTTGACCGTGAGGAACTGTGGAGTAAAGGGTACAAATCTGATGAGTTAGCCCAAAAAGTGGGTTTGGAGTTAGCACGTGTAAAAAACTTCTGTTGGTTGGAACTAGATAGAGAAAAAAGAAGAAATAGGATCTCCAAAGAAAACCGTTGTGAGTTTTTTTCCGTATCATCTATAGGTCGTTATCAAGATGAGAATGAAGAGTGGCATGAAGCTGTAGTCTATCCAACAGAAAAGAGCAGCCCCTCACCAGAAGTTACTACATCACCAAGTGCGACATCACAAAATCTCAAGCGTGGATTTGAGTTCGGTGACTTTACATCATCAGAATCAACTGATACAAACTCTAGTAATTCATCATCTAGCAATTGGGCATCAGGTAATAACAAAGAAAATAAACCAGCGTCGTCATCAAAACTCAAACCAACTATTAAGCCAGATGTGACATTAATCTCTCATAATGTGCTCGAACCGATTGAGTGGTTAATTCGAGCAATCCAATACCATCCACCTTCCCGTCCTAATCCTAGTAGTTTGTCAAACCAAAATTGATGAGTTCAAATTAAGTATAGGATGTAGGGGATGTTTGTGATTTTTAAACATCCTCTCCTCACTTCTCGTTTTCAAGACATACAATACAAACCAACAATGATATTCCTATGCTTCAGATACATTTAGAATCAGAATATAATCATTTTATTCATGGCAAATTTGCTACGGAAAGAGACTCTGGCTATCGCTTAGTTGCTCGTAGTGCTGATTTAAAGGATGAAGAACATCTCAAAAGGATGGCAGAGAAAACCTATCGTTTTTGGGGATCAAAAGCTCCTGAGAAGAATACAAAGGCAGTAGGTATCTTCTTAGAAGAGGGAAACAAAAATCTGGTATTAGTGAAGGTAGAAACTGCTGTTGATGAACGTGGACAGGAAGTTACGAGTGGCTACAGAGGCTTTAACCAACTTCATTATATTTTTATCCCGATGGATTTGGTAGCTAGGCACTTACGGGGTCGGACATTTCAACTACTG
This sequence comes from Scytonema sp. PMC 1070.18, assembly GCA_035967975.1. GTDB lineage: Bacteria > Cyanobacteriota > Cyanobacteriia > Cyanobacteriales > Nostocaceae > Scytonema. The sequence goes on along the minus strand of JAWQFQ010000246.1, from coordinate 5,021 downwards.
AGCTGGATGCATACTCAACGTATTCCACTTTTTTCTCACTTTGACGCTAACCTACCATCTCTACCAATTCCAACTCTCAAAGAGCCGTTACCAACAGAGTTGAATCAAGAAGAAGTCAATAAAATAAAGCGCTGCCTTAATGATACTAATACTGAAGGTCAGCCATTGCTTCTCTTGGCTTTAGCTGCCTTAAGCAATGATAAGCGCTTACTTTTAACAGGGGAGAACAGTGTAGATTTTGTTGAAAGTATCTTACTATTGCTACCTGCTTCTGTGCGTAGCAAAGTCTCTATTGCCGGAGGTACACTTGACGAGGAGCATTGCGATTGGGCAAAATTGCTTATTAAAGCTAATAGTTCCTCTCAGGGTCAACTTGTTGATAAGCTGATTCGGCTCAATTACAGCACTAGAAAATTTGAGGGGCAGTTTGATAAAGAGACTACGTTTAAATCTGACTACGTCAGTTTACTTCAATCCATCCTTAATATCCCAGATATAGACGCCATCCCACTTCTGCTTAAACAACTAGATTCAATTGACGATAATAACGTTACACTGGAAAACCTTGCTGCTGCCAACATCATTGTCCGTCTTATTGAGGAGTTCCCTCAGATATTTCAGCAGGTGTGGAAGTCCCTAAGCGTCCAGCAAATCCAGTTTTTGAAAGAGCTTCAGCAGAATTTGCACCTAGCTGAGAAATTGTTATTAGAAGAGAAATTGTTAGCTCAGCCACGCCATGAAGCTGAAAACACTGCGATTCTGAGGGAACTTATCACCCTCTGTAAAAAGGTAGTTGCTTATAAATCTCAACAAGATTGGCAAATAGCTTGGCAGCTTGCTACTCGTCTTGCAACAAATATAATCTTTCAGGATGACATCACTGCATACTTTGAGTTGTTGGATACTGCTCTTAGTGGTGAAGTTAAGGTTGAAGACCTGTACAACTCCTTCAACTACAAATTTGCGCCTCTAGTTGTTCATTTCGAGGCTGTCAAAATTCATGAAAGTAACTTATGTAAACAGTTACAAACTAAGCAACCAGAAGTAGCCAAGTTAATTAATACTTTGCTAACACAACAAAAGACAGCTTTAAAAGCCTTGCCACAACTGGCAAAGTTGACAGGGATGAAAGACCCAGAACAAGATAAGTTTTATGAAGCAGCCCTTGTCCAATGGTCACCATTTTATGAAGATGCACGCGAATTATTAGCAGCGCTAATTCAGCAGTCTCAGGAAATGGGTAGCTACTTTAATCGTAACGCCTTAGAAAAAACCAGTAAATGGTTTGAGAGTAAAAAGCCTGAACTTAGCAGTATTTTCATTGCTCTTTCGCAATCCTCTACTAGCTGGGACACATGGAATCAGCTCGCTAAGGCTTTATACGAAAATCAACAATGCTGTGCCACTTTTCTTGATGAGATAGTCGGAACAATATTTCCTACTCAAGTGTTAGAAACTTGGTTACCAGTGATAGCTGAGGATGATGATATCAGAAGAACATTTTGTCAAAACAGTTCTGCGTGGCAACAGTTGCGATCGCACCCCGAATGTTTCGAGCAACTTGTTAAGGCTCAACCAGAGTATGCTACCACCCTGTCACGGTGTTTGCGAGATAGCAACCTTTTGAACTGGCTTAATGGCAAACTGTTGCATTACCTGTGCATTGATTGGATTAAACAAAAACGCATTGATGATGATTTGAAAATCTTGGTCACTGACCCTAATGTCACCCAGACATTCACAACTCAAGATTGGTTGGAACTACAATACGTCTGCTGGACGCCAGGAATTGAGTTAGATATGCCTTCGAGTAGACCAATTTTAGAGGTAAATGAAAAAGTAGACTTGGTAAATCAAGCAATAAAACTTATCAATAATCTCTACACACAACCTGCACAAACGCGGCGCTTGCTTCAAGACTGTACGTTTTGGCAGTTAGAATTGACTCAATTCAAAGATATCCTTAAAGGTGTAACCAACCAAGCTCGTGACTTTGATTTGGTATTGGAGTACATTAGCAGTGACTTAGCAGCGATCAGTCCATATCAAGACATTCCACTGCTTTTTGCACAGTTGAACCGACTTTCGCCAGCATCCCTCAGGCAACTTTTAAATGAGCGCCTCAAGCAAAATTTTCCTCTGGCTGAAATCTTGCTAGATCATGGACTACACGAGCAAACTTGTCTTTTAGAAGACGCCACTCTTATATCAGAACTTTACACACTTTGTAAGAGTGTAGTTAAATATAAATCTCGACAAAACTGGCAACCAGCTTGGCAGTTTGCTACTCGTCTTGCCACACAGAAAATCTTTCAGGATAACATCGTCGAAACCTTTGCTTTGCTAGATACTGTTCTTGCAAATGACATTCAAATTGAACATTTGTACAACCTCTTCAACTGCAAGTTTGCGCCTCTAGTTGTTCATTTCGAGGCAGTCAAAATTCATGAAAGTAAATTGTACAAACAGTTACAAAGTAAGCAACCAGAAGTAGCTAAGTTAGCTGATACCTTACTAACACAACGAAATTCAGCGTTAAAGCACTTGCCACTACTGGCAAAGTTGACAGGGATGAAAGGCCCAGAACAAGATAAGTTTTATCAAGAAATTCTTGTTACTTGGTTACCATCTTATGAAGAAGCACGCGAATTGCTAGCAGCACTTATTCAGCAGTGTCATTTATCAGGCAGTCACTTCAATTGTAATGCCCTAAACAAAACCTGTGCGTGGTTTGAGAGCAAAAAGCCTGAACTTAGTGATATTTTTATCGCTATTCAGCAATCGCCTATTAGTTGGGATACATGGCATCAGCTGGCTAAGGCTTTATACGAAAATCAACAACGCTCTGCGGCTTTCCTTGATAAGATAGTTGGAACAACATTTCCTACTCAGGTGTTAGAAACTTGGCTACCAGTGATAGCCGAGAATGACGATGACAGAAGAACATTTTGTCGAAACAGTTCTGCATGGCAACAATTGCGATCGCATCCTGAGTGTTTCGAGCAACTGGTTAAGACTCGACCCGAATATGTTACCACCCTGACGCGCTGTTTACGAGATAGCAACTGTTTGGGCTGGCTCAATAGCAACCTGTTATATTACCTTTGCGCCGTTTGGATTAAACAACAACGTATTGATGATGACTTGAAAATCTTGGTCACTAACCCTAATGTCACCCAGACATTCACAACTCAAGATTGGTTAAAACTACAATACGTCTGCTGGACGCCAGGAATTGAGTTAGATATGCCTTCGAGTAGACCAATTTTAGAGGTAAATGAAAAAGTAGACTTGGTAAATCAAGCAATAAAACTTATCAATAATCTCTACACACAACCTGCACAAACACGGCGCTTGCTCCAAGATTGTCAAGCATGGCGGTTAGACTTAATTCAGTTAAAAGACATTCTTAAAAGTGTAACTAACCAAGCTGCCTGTGACTTTGATTTAGTATTGGCGTACATCAGCACTAACCTAACAGCGATTGATCTAGATCGGGACATTTCACTGCTCTTTGCACAGTTGAGTCAACTTTCGTCAGCATCCCTCTGTCAAGTTTTCAATGAGCGTCTCAGGCAAAACCTTCCTCTAGCTGAAATTTTGCTCCATCATGGACTACACGAGCAAACCAGTTTCTTAAAGGATACTGAAGTTGCATTAGAACTTCGTCAACTCTGTAAAAGTGTAGTTAAATATAAATCTCAACAAAATTGGTTTGAAGCATGGGAATTGGTGAAGAAACTGGATCGGAGTCCAATCTTTAAGGATGATAAAGAGCGCCTCGATCTACTGGATGCTGTTCGACCAACTTTAACAATCCAGGAGAAGAACCCCATATGGGAATATGCAATAACAATAAGTGAGATTATACACTCAGCCCGAACAAACGAAACGCTTGCTTGAGGATTGTTCTACTGGGGATTCAATCCAACTGAACAAAAAAAATTCTCAAGCTATCAAATCGCCAAGCTTGCGATATTGACTTGGCATTCAAATATCTCTAATAGGGCAATAAAGCTATGTACACGTATGCGAAGAATGTATAGACACGCTGTTTAAAGCGTGTCTCTAAGGATTTCAGGTAATGCATAACTAATTTTTGGAGATGTCTATTGACCTTAAGTAAAACTAGGACTTGCTTAGTCTGTTACTCCATCTTCTCGAAATACGAAACAATTTAACTTTTCTTTAGGATAGCTTATGAATCAAAAATATTTAAACAATCAATGGAGATGTGTTGGTCCTGGGCTAAAAGGGATTACTCATGCCGAGGTAGTAATCAATGAAGGAGAAAAATGTCACATTTGTGGTAGTGAAAATAAACATAGAATAAATAATTTATCGCCACCTACAGAATTGAGTGTATTTCTTGGAGTTGTGGCGGGAGTTGCTATCTTAGGTAGTGGAGTTTACGGATTACTTGCTCTACTTAATCCTTCGGTAAGTTCTCCAGAATGGTATAGCAGTGGCGATCGCATCCTTTTCAAAGACAAGTCCAACCCTGAGCAAGATCGGGGCGTTGAAGCCTTCAAAGCTCGTGATTATGTTAAAGCGCAGACATACTTTGAAAAAGCCGTGCAGCGCGATCGCCAAAACCCTCCTGTTGAGCCAGAACTACAAGTTTATTTGAACAATGCCAAAGCACGCCAAGTTGGTTCTCCTTTATTGTTGGCAGCAGTTTTGCCTGTGGACGTCAGAAAAGACCAAGCGAAAGAAATGCTACGAGGAATAGCGGATGCTCAAACTCAGTTCAATGACTCAGGGGGAGCAAACGGTCGATTACTAGAAGTTTTAATTGCCAATGATGCTAACAATCCCAAACGAGCTGCCAGTGTAGCTCAAAAACTAGCTAGTAATTCAGCTATTTTAGGTGTCATTGGACACAATGCTAGTAACGCCAGTAAAGCAGGGCTAGAAAAATACGAAAACTCCAACCCCCCTCTAGCTATGATTTCTCCTACCAGCACTAGTGCAGGCTGGCAAAAATAACTGACCAGCTGACAAGCTAGAGTAGCGCTGTG
>JAWQFQ010000245.1:0-14112 GCA_035967975.1 Scytonema sp. PMC 1070.18 | reverse complement strand
GAAGTAGGGGATTATTGGGTGAAGGGGCTGGAATTAACGGGGGTTTGACAGCGGTTTAACTGAGTGTTTGATGAATCATAGGGGTCGGTTAGACATAAATCGCTCACTTCATAAATTTCTAACCCTTGAGCGCGGACGCCATAGACTGCTTTTTGCAAATCGCTCATTGAGTTAGGGAGAGGATGCTCAAAATAGTCTACTGCGCGTACTAAAAAATCTTTATTAAAAGGAGTGATTAACTTTCTATTGTCATTACGTCTTTTCTGAATAATATTAGCCACCATACCAACCCGCCATCGACCGGGTGCAATTTGTTCAGGAGGATAAATACGTTGGATACTTAAACTGGCTTCTAATCCTCGATTCTCACTATTAGAAAAAACTTCTGCAGGTGTCATATCCGCTATAATTTCCAAGAAACCTTTACGAAAGTCCTGTGAAATTGCAAAGCTTGCTATCCAGCTACTTGTAGCGACTTTCTCCGTACCACCCTGTGCAGTTCTAATAGAGACTCCTGCATCAGGTTTAGGGTTAGTTACGTCTTCAATTGTTGTTGGAGGAAGCGTACCAGTCCAGTTAAACATAGCTGTCATCGTCTCACTAACGAATTGACGAATAACCAGTGGATCTCGTTCAAGAGGTTTAGGTTGTGGAGCTTCCTTCCCATTCACAAGTTGTGTTAAAGTCAAAGGTTTTCTATCACTGACTTCTTCACGAAGAATTAGACCTTGAAATAGTAAGAAAGCGATCGCGACAATATGCAGACCAAAAGTCAAGATAGCAAATATCGTCAACACATTAATCGTCGATGCTTTTCTCTCTTGCAATATCCTTGTCATTTCTCCCTCCCTATTATCAACCGCCTAAAACATAGCTGAAACTTAAAAATTTATTTACATATTCATTGATTTCTTTATTTCTTTATAGCGTTCCATACTCTGCTGAAATAAAAATTTATCTGCGTTCATCTGCGTTCATCTGCGGTTAATTCTTTCTTCTAAATTACACCCCCTACACCCTATATTAACTCCTCACCCTCAACAATCCAGACGCATTACTAATACCATTAAAAACCGCAAACCCACCAGCCCCTGCTAAAGCCAAAGACATAATCGGCGCTAGAATTCCCAACAAAATCAGAAACCAAATTAAATCAGGGTCAGCATTAGGCTCTTGAGCGGGACCATTAACAATAACCGAGGCTGTGATAACAGCAATAATATTAAAAGAAATTTTAGCAATCCCAAGAGAAAATAACCCAGTGAGCCACGCAAAAATAGGCTTTCCTGCAACAGGGAGTAAAGACGCCCCTACCGCCACTGGTCCTAAAGCAGCTACCAGTAACATTGTCACCTCGATAAGGTTCTGAAACGCAGATTGTAGAGAAACTAGTATATTTTTAATGATAGTTTGCACTGTAGAACCCAGTAAAGAGCTAAAAGCAACATCGGATACACCACCACTAGTGAGGATGATCTGATTAACTTTGTTTTGAATTCTATCTATCCAAGGCTGCTCCCCATAAGCATTTCTATAATCGATTAAAAGAGTATCAATTTTTTCCCTTGCTTTGTTTAAACATTCAGTTTGTTGTTCACCTGTAAACGACTGACAGGGACGCAACAAAGCACCTGTGACGTCCTCAGCAACACTCATGTTTAAAGCTTGCTGGTAAGCTCGGTTAACATCAGCTGTTTCTACAACTTGTTGATTAACTGTATTGATAAAATCTCGCAATCCTAATGTTAAATTAGATAGTACAGTACCATTACCAGGATTAGCTAATAACAACACAACGACAAAAGGCCAAATGAGACCAGATATAGGACGAAAGTATTCCTCTTCCATCAAATCCCGCAGCCATTGTGCCATAAAAAAAAGCAAGGTACCAACAGCAAAGAAAATACCTAACCTTGTCAGTGCTCCGTATAAGTTATCATTGGTATTATTTTGCAGCACATCCACCCACTGCCGATCCCAACTATCAGCAATGCTTTGTGCTGTCAATGCACCATTCTGTAAAGCGTCAGTGCTACCAAATGGAGTTGTTTGAGCAAGAATCTCGAACATTTTAGGGGTGTAAGGGTGTAGGGGTGTGGGGGTGTAGGGGAAAAATTATCAATCGGTTGTGATTGGACTGGGTGTTTATTGGGATTCTTCCGTTGGTGGTTCTATGGAAAAATCTTCTCGTTCTTGTTCAGTAGAATCTCCCAATTCTTCTAAGGAACTAGGAGCGGAACGGTTGCTTTTTCTGAACAAGTCTGTTTGGGAGGTGACTCGCAAAAGTCTCGCAACTTCTGCTGATGTATCAACCCTTCTGGCGCGGTTGGTTTCATCCATCTGCTGGGAGATGTTTGCTAAATTTAAGTTGGAATATTGCAAATCGTTACGCAGTTTAATTGTGTTTCCTACGTTTTCCGCCATCAGTTTGGATTGTTCTGCTTGAAGCTTAAGACTTTGTGATTGTAAATTTACTGACAGTGCCAATAACTCACATGAAACACGTTGTGACATATTTACACCATTAGTATTGAAGTTGGCGCTACACTGACTTTTTAATCCCTGAGCTTGTTGTGCCTCACGAGAAGCTTCATTAGCAATTCTATCGTTATCCTCAACAGCTTTCTGAGTTTCCTCTAACGTAGACTTCAAGCGGAGTTGTCCTTCTCTACCTAAAAGACCTTGTGCTGCGCCACGGGTGATATAACGGCTAATTTCACTACCTAAAGTATTACCGTATACTGATGGGTTATTCTCAAACCTGTCAGATAGAGAATAGCTAACTATCTGCTCTTGAACAGAATCTGCTGCTGCAATAGGATTGAAAAGAGTGTCGTTATCTGATGCGTTGGTAATTGCTGATTGCGCTTGCGCTTCATAGGGTCGGAAATTCTCGGTATTATTTGTCACATAATCTCTTAAATCTCTGACATATTCTTGAAAATCACTCCACACATTTCCTAATGCGACGGCTGGTAAGGTTCCAAGCACGACCAACGTCAGAGAAGTTATGACGATAGTGGGTTTGCCGATTTTAAGCATAACTGATACTCGCTCTTACGGGATAATGGGTTCACACAAAGGGGGGGATAAGGGTTTGTGGTTGCGATGCATGCGCTAAAGCGCAACTACGAACGAACTAACTATAGGTTTAAGTCTGTTGATTTCATATTAATGACCCCTGATTGACCTGACAAGTTGACGCGCAAATTGGGAAACGGCTTCGTATTTATCTCCGTATTGCAACATTGCTTCGTTTCGTGCTGCTTGTTCGTTGGGGTTGTTCGCAACGACTGCTAGCTGTTCGTAACCGGGATAGTAACGACAGTAGGTATAGACTCCGTTGTCGTCGAGTAGCCATTGGCTGTAAATGTCTTCTTTCCTTGGGAAGAATCCTTCTGATGCATTGCGTCCAATGATTTCACGGGGGTATTTTAAGATATGGACAAAACTATCTACTGCTACGGGTTGAATGCGACCGATTAATCTGGTTGTGAGGTTTTGTAGAATCTTGGATGAGGCTTTGGATTTAGCTATGGTATCGGGGTCTTGGGCTGATAGTATCACTCTCACCCCTGCTTTTGCTCCGTTGGCGCAGAGTCTACCTACTAGGTCGGAAATTTGGTCGAATTCAAATAGAATGGGTGCTTCATCAATGAAGAATATGGACGCTGGGCTGCTTAAAGCTCTTCGCAGTGCTGCGGAGTAGGCGCTTAAGGATAGTAACGCCGCGTCTTCGTTGTCGGATAGATTTCTTAAGGCGAAAACGAGTAGTTGAGCATCTGTGGGAAAGCTGGAAGGTGCGGAAACGGCTTGTCCAACTCGGCTTTCTAACCAGAAGCGCAAGCGCAGGTTAATGATTTCAAGGGCGTCATCGATTCTCCCACCTATAGTATGTAGATTCAGTTGATCTCGCGAACAAAAAGCGAGAAAATCTCTGAGTGTGGGGGTTTTTTGCCACGCCATGCTCTTGAATCCTCCTGCGATCGCATCTTGATATCGCCCTTGAATCCCTTCGTCTGCAAAGAATGCATTCAAAGCCAGGTTGATTATCGATCGCACAGTTTGAGTCAGCAGTTGATTCCCACTAGATGAACCCAGTACCATTGTCATCAAAGCGGACTCTAGAAAAGCGGCGTAATCTTGAAAGCGTTCTTTTTGTTCATCCGGACTCAAAGAACGTAGGTCTGGCTGTTCAAACAAATTGTTAGATTGTTTGGAAATATCAAAGTAAGCGCCTTTTTCTCCTACAAATGCTGTATAGTCAGTAAAAGTGGAGGTCCCATCTGGTTTTGGGAAGTCCAGGGCGACCACAGGCATATTGTAAGCAAGAGCTTGGGTTAATATCCCCGACACCAAGACTGATTTCCCTGCACGAGTTGTGGCAAAAAGTGCTAAGTTCTTGTGTTGGTTAAATAAATCCAGGTGGATAGGCGTTCCTCCTTCGTCGGCGATGAGTTCAAAACCTTTGCGATCGCCTGCTCTTGTTGTCACTAAAGGTATCAGTCCCCACACTTCATTAGTAAGATACAATTGTCGCCGATTAAAGGGCTTCGCTAACAAAGGTTCCCAAACAATTGGTAGAGTCTGTAGCCAAATTTTCCAAGCGTATTCTGTTTCTCGACTCACTTGTGCTGGACGTTGAAAACAGTTTTCTATATACCTGCAAGCTTCATCTAATTTCCCTTCGCTGTCCCTATGTACTAATATCGCAATTCCTGTATTAACAGGCAAAGCACCTTCATATATTTGTTCTTGCGCCGCTACTGATTTCTTCAGTTTTAACTGTGCGCCTACATCAATAGTATTACCTTTTTCTTGTGCTATTTTACTTGTGACATTTGATTGTTTCAGTACCCGTTGCAAAGTTGTTTTCACAATAGCAGGATTTGCTGCCGTTAATTCACAAAAAATTTCAGTATCTACAATAGAATCCCTTGCAATCAATTCCCATAGATAACGCAGTTGCGCCGTCTTATTCGACCATCCTCCTGGTTTTTCAAGAAATGTCATCACACCTACATACCGATTCTTGAGATGTACCCATTCGCGAGCAGCAACTGGCACATTTGCACTCATCAATAATGTGGTGCTGTGGACATTTTCTAACAATAATTTTGTACTAGATAAATCAGAATAAATCTCTTCATTGAGTCCATTCTCGTCTAAAACCAAAAGTTGGGGAATCTTGATAGGTTCGCTACTATTGAAGCGCCGCCAGATATCACACCACAAGTCTGTTGCTGTCAGTGCTTTAATATCCAAACCCCATTTGTTAGATAAAACTTGTTCCCATCGGCGGAATCCTTCTGTATATGCGTTAGAAATAATAGTTTCTATTTTCTGGTTTTCTCTTTCTGCTGTTTCTCCCTTAAATGACACCCACCAAGATTCCGCTTTTGCCAATAATTTTTCAATCCAATCATCAGCCGCTGCAGAATCGGGTTCTACAGTATATGTCACGTATACGCGCAGAAATTTTGGTTTCCGGACACCAGCGCGGGTCAGTTGTTGTATCCTTGCTCGTTCTGACATCAGCAAGTACTGGATACTCTCAGAAGAGGTATATTTCACCAGGGAGGCGAGTTCCTTTTGGCGCAGCTGATCTGAGGAAAAAGACCCTAAATGAAAAGTGACTCTTTCTTGTTCGGGTATGTCTTTTAATCCTGCTTCTATGTTGTTACAAATTGTTTCGATTTGTTCGCTTCTTAAAGTAGTATGAATGCCTTTGCAATCAAAGCCAAAGACAAAGCAAAACTTATCTTTTTGACTACCTTTGGTCAAAATATAAGCCCCAATATCCCTCCCATCAATTGCAATCCGCAACATGGTGGCTAAATGCAACGCATCTTCAAAAGGTGTCAGCCTAACGCTTGGTTGACCTGCGATTCCTACGCTTTGCTTTCCTATTTTTTCTTTCATAGTGAACTTCCAGAAAACTCCGATACCGAGCTGTACCTCTTGTCCAGGTAGGAACACCTATAAATTTACTCAAAAACCGCCAACTCTTACCACTAGTCAATATCCACCAAGTCGCCATCCCCCAACCAGCAATTAAGACTGTCCATAGCCATTTTTGCCATTCATCGGGGAACATCCCTCCGAAGAAACCGTTCACTATAAAGTAGGAAACTAAAGCAATTACCATCCAAGGAAAAATTTGGTCTGCTGGAATTGGACCAAGGGAGGGTTGGGTTCCTAGTATCTGGTTAACAGGTCGAAATTCTTTGTCTTTGTCTTCAGCCATAGTCATTCTTGGTCTGATTTAATTACCACCACCAACAGGACCAATGATAAAATTGGTCAATACATCAGCAATGGTAACAGCTACAACTACTAGTAGGGGAGTTCTCGCAACAACTTGCCAATCTTCATCCTTACGAACAGCGTTGATAACACCTACGAGGGAAGCAGCAATGTAGAGTAAGTAAAATGCTCTCAGAATATTAAACACCAAACTAACAGCGGTATCAGCACCGTTGTTGTTGAAACTGGTTTTGAAAAATTGTTCGGCTTTTCCAAAAAACTGAGCTGCGGCTTGAACACTGAAGTAGTCTATCCAAAAGAAACTGAGAATGGTGGCGATCGCAGTTGTTTGTAACAATAACAGCAATTTTTCCGGTATATTTAACGATTTCCCTATTTTTTGAATAAGTGTGACAACGCAACCGCTCATCAACAAGCAAAACAGTAAAACAGGGCTTTTCCAAGCAATAATTGTTAAAAAAACGGCACAAGCGAGTAAAAACGATGTAGAAGCAAACCAGGTGCTCCACCAACCTTTGACTCTATAGATTGCTTCCTGCTGAAAAGACTTTACAGACATGGACGAACTTCCCTAACCTTAATTTTAGTGATGACTACTTGCGATTGCTGTAGCTTTTTGATATAATACACCCTAGCTACGGGAGGTAAACAGTCTCTCCACCCTTCACACCACGTTCCTTGCCCGTATATCAGTATACATACCGTTGAAAAGAAAGCAAGGAAACTGGTAAACAATATAACATACGATTAAAGAATATTGTGTTTGCAGATTCCTCCCTCTAAATTTTAATCAGTTATCAAATACTGAAAATATACTTAAGCATATCTAAGACGAAATTAGAAAGAGTTTTGCATATAACAGTTTAAAATTCTATCAAAGAAAAACATTTTAATACAAAAACAGCAGAGAAATACTGATAATTAATGAGCAGATTACCTTGTCTTAACCTAAAGGTCATAAATTCTTGAAAGTAAGTGTATTGAACGGGTTTGAATTCAAGAACATAATCTTGAATCGACAAGACCGTCTTACAGTTAATTACTGTTCAATTTTCTAGCACTTTTTAGGTGAAAAAATGAAAATTGCCTAAGATTCTGCTAAGAAAATTGAGACATTAAGCATTTAGCTTTTAGCCATCAGCTATCAGCCAAGAGCTTTTCAGTTGGTTTGATTCCTAGTCCCGCCCATTCTACCTCTGAAAACATTTATCCTGCTGATGGCTGATAGCTGAATGCTGAATGCTGACCACAACACAAATTTTATACGGGTGTTAACTTACCAAAACCGAAAAATATATGTCCAATTTTAGTCGCAGACAAATATTGCTCTTTTTCGCTGGAACTGCTGGTGCTGTACTGGTAGACCAAGTCTTAGGTGGTTCGATAGATGTTGCAGATGCAACGTCAGTACCACTAAAGTATACTCCTGTGCGTTTACCTCATCCGCTACAAGCTTACCAACAACAGAAAACTTACCTACCAGAAGGTATCGGACAGGGGAAAGTGCTGAGCGCTTCCTCAGATGTGAAATTAGCAAGTTACACTGTTGTTGATGATGTTGTTGTTCCTCCAGAGTACGAACGGTATGTAATCGTAAGTTGGGGCGATCGCGTCTTCCCCAATTCCGAAGAATATTTTGGATACAACTGTGACTACACTGGCTTTGTTCCCGTAGATAGAAGGGGAAATGATGGTTACCTGTGGGTCAATCATGAATACGTCAGTTACCCAATTTCTTTTCTAGCACCGGAGACACCCTCAGACCTAGAGGACTTCCCTACAACCTATCCTGCGGTGATTGGTTCTGAACTCCCCACCGAACGAAGCATTGAAGTTGATGGCGAGTTTATGTATAACCAAGGCGGTTCTATCGTCCGTCTTCGCCGCGAATACAACGGTCGTTTTGTTGTTGTGAAAGACCCATACAACCGTCGCATCCACGGTCTTTCTGGATTGGGAATCAACAAAGAACGTAAAGACGGTTATGAAAAAGTAACTTCTTGGGGTTCTAAGAGTTACCAGCAAGGTGATGATAACTATATTATCGGTACCGGACCTGCTGCGACAGAAGTGTTCCCGCTCAGTTCCGATGGATTGGGTAATAAAATCATTGGTACCGCGTACAACTGTTCTGGCGGTACAACTCCTTGGGGTACCATCCTCACCGCTGAAGAAAACTTCCAAGGTAGTTCTTCTTCCTTTATTGGTGTCACCGAATTCGTCAAACCAGATGGTACCCAAACAGAGTACACCAAAGGCACTTCAGGTGAAACCTTCGGGTTGGTAGGAGAAAAATACGGCTGGATGGTGGAAATAGATCCGGCTGACCCTAACTTCCGCCCGCGCAAACACACCTGCTTGGGTCGTTACCGTCACGAAAACGTCGCTATACGGGCTGAGGCGGGTAACAAATTAATTGCTTACATGGGAGATGACAGACGGGGTGGACATACCTGGAAGTTTATCAGTGATGGAACAGTTTCCACAATCCCTGATAAAAACAATAGCAAGTTGTGGGAAAGCGGTACTCTCTATGTTGCTCGTTACAATCCAGATGGGACTGGTGAATGGGTACCCCTCAAGTTAGACACTCCCACCAATCCTCTTGGTCCTACTGTTATCTCTTCTGTAGAATTTGCAGCGTTAGGGTCAGCACAAAGAGATGGTTTATTTAAGCTACCCAGACGTATAGGGATTGCTGGACAAAGCGTTGATGGTGGGGTTTTTAACTGCGATCGCAAAAACGAAGCCACTGCTTTACCAGATTATCAAAACAAAAAACTCTCCGACTTCTACACTACCCAAGGTGCTGTTCTCAGCGATGCTTTCCTTGCTGCTAACTTAGTCGGAGGAACTCCAACCGCCCGTCCTGAAGACTTAGAAGTGCATCCACGCACCAAAGAAGTTTTCATTGCTTACACCGATGGTGCGCCAGGAAGCGACGGCTATCCCGATTCTCGGATTTTCCAAGTTGCGAAATTAAGCACTGACCCTAATGCAACCCAGCAATCTGGAGGTCTTTATAAGATTATTGAGAATAGTCAAGATGGTTCAGGGACGACCTTCCGTTGGGAGAGATTTGCCCAAGGTGGGGAAGCTGGTTCTGTAGATGGCGCTGGTTTTGCCAATGTAGACAACCTCGTGTTTGACCCTCGTGGAAACGTTTGGGGTGTGACTGATATGTCTACCGGCACCCACAACGGTTTTGATGTTGGTGCAGCTGCAAAACCAACGACAATTGACCACTCGACTCAAGGTAATGTTTCTAGTCTCACAGGTGTCTTCGGGAATAACTGGATGTTTTACATTCCTACTTCCGGTCCTGATGCAGGAAAAGTTATGCCTTTTGCCCAAGGTGCAGTACGTTGTGAAATGACCGGACCCACTTTTGTTGGGGATACCCTGATTGTTTCTGTACAGCATCCTGGTGAAGATTGTCCAGTGAATGATGGTACGTTGTTAAGCCGTTCTATCGAAATGCTGGATTTGAATGGAACGACCTTTAATCAAATGCGTACCGTACCTCGTGGTAGTAGTTGGCCTAGCAACATTCCTACTGATGATGGTGGGAAAGGCGATCCACTTGGTTTACCTCGTCCATCTGTGATTGGTATTCATCGCAAGGATTCTAAAGGTAGGTTTATTTAAGAGAGTGTAGGGGGAATTAACTTTATCTGCTTCTCCTTCCGATGAGCGGGGAGGGGAAAATGAACCGCAGATGTACGCAACCTATAGCAGATGTAATATTGAGAAACCCGGTATCTCAAAGATACCGGGTTTCTGTGCCTCTCGCAATTCTTAATCGCTTTATTGCAGGTACTGAAGAAAGCCCCATTGGTCGCACTCGTACAGCACCCAGAAAAGAGAGCCTGATTAGTAAGTTTCTATTTGCCTTCGTTTCTTGTCAACATTACGAACAAGGGTACTATACTGCATATAAATACCTTGCTCAAGACGATTTACACCTGGTAGTGCATACAGGTGACTATATCTATGAGGGTGGAATTTATCAAGTTTACTACGAACATATGCCCCTCAGACCCTTCTCCAAACCAGAAGGTCCTGATGCTCAACTCTTCCGTCGCTTGGACTTTGGTAAATTAGCAACCTTCCATGTACTAGATACCCGTCAATACCGCACGGACCAGCTTTGTGGAGATGGTACTAAAGAACGTTGTGCGGAAGTTTTTGACCCAGAAGCAACTATCCTTGGCGATCGTCAAGAACAGTGGTTGTACCGTGGTTTAGATCGGTCTACAGCTAGCTGGAACATTTTAGCGCAGCAAGTTCCAGTTGCTCAAAGAGACTTTACTCCAGGACCTGGTCAAACGTTTAGCATGGATAAGTGGGATGCGTATTTGGCTAACCGCAGCTGACTATTAGCTTTCTTGGAAAACCGCAAACCTTCCAATCCAGTTGTCTTGACAGGTGATGTGCATTCCCACTGGGCGATGGAACTGAAGGCTGATTTTGACAAGCCAGAATCTGCAACAGTTGGAAGTGAATTTGTTTGTACTTCTATTAGTTCTGGTGGAGATGGGGCGGACACCAACCCCAATGTTGAAGCGTATTTACCAGATAACCCTCACATTAAGTTCTTTAATGGTCAAAGAGGCTATGTGCGCTGTACTTTAACTCCTGCATCTTGGGAAACTGACTATATGGTTATGTTAGAGGTGACTACTCCAAATGGTACGATTAGCAAGCGTGCTTCTTTTATCGTAGAAAACGGTAATCCACAAATTCAACCTGCATAATTAGTAGGGGCGAACGGTTGTTCGCCCTCCAAAATGTATTACACGCAACCGAGAGCCACCATAAATTATCCATTTTGTAGGACGGGCGTCTCCGTCTGTCCTTTTATCTCCAACGTCTGAGACAGACGTACCACAAGAGATATTGTTTAACTTTTTTATTTGGAAGTCCCTTAGTGTACTGACGCTCTAGAAGTTTTAATTTATCTACAGTGTGAACCTTCTTGCTAAAAAAAAGTAAATTATAAAAAAGTGGACTAACAATTATTGGCTACAGCAATGAAATTGAATGCTTGAAATGGATACTGTAAAGCTCTATTGAATTTTTCAAGGTTTAATGGTTCGTCATTATTAAGAAAATCTTTAATCAAGAATATTGAATAGGAATTTTGCTGAGTTAAAAACTCAAAAACTTCCTCAGAAGTAAAGCCATAGGAAGAGAGCCCTGAACGAGTACATTCAAACAATATGATGGGATGATGACGCAAGAGTGTGTTTACAGCACCACGAAGCACTGCTAACTCACCTCCCTCGACATCGATTTTGATAAAATCAACTTGATGATGACTAGGCAGGATGTTATCTAATTTTTCACACTGGACCGTAATTATCTCACAACTGTCATTATTGTTGGCAGTATGCTTGTAAAATCCGCTATAACCTGACATAGAGGTATTTATGTAAAAGTTAGTTTGGCAGGATGTATCTCCTAGTGCTATTTCTCTAACATCTACTTCTGGAAATTTCTGTTTAAGCCAACGTACCTTATATGGAATCGCTTCACAAGCTATGTGACTACCGCGAGGCGAAAGCCTTATAATTTCGCTAAGCATTGAACCAAGATGACATCCTATATCGATACAGTTGGATGATTCGCTCAGCACACGCTGCATAAATTTCTCTATTCTCAGATCTTCCATATAAATCTCATGTAGTTCAGGATGCTGACTACGTTTCCTGGAACTGAGGAGAGACTGAAACTTCTTTGCTTGTTTCTCAAAGGGAGTACGAATGAGAAGGTGCTTAAGATACTCCATCGTAGTTATTTAATAAGTTATTTTGATCGGCTTCTATACTTTCTCCATGTTATATTTTCACCTTAGTGTACAAGAAACTGATAATCTTAACGATTCTTAATTGAATTAGTAAGATAAAATTAATTACACAAAAATTCGACCTGAAACCTCTGTCTCGACTGGAGTCTAATTTGTAATTATTTCTGTCCGATTACTTATGAATACGGCTCGTCTGCAAATGCTCTTAGCTGATTCTCCTGTGGGTATGGTTTTACCTGCGATCGCCCAACTTAACCTTCCTAACTGGTGGTTGGCTGGTGGTGCTGTGCGAAATACTGTTTGGAAACAACTTTTTGGTAATGACTGCAATCTCATTATCAATGATTTTGATATTGCATTTTTTGATGAACGAGGCGATCGCTCTCAGGAATTAGCCGCCAAAACAGTTCTCTCAGAACAATTTCCCAATTACCCATTTGATGTTAAAAATCAAGCAAGTTTTGCTCGTTGGCGTTCCGGTCGCAGAACATACGATAGCACAGAAGAGGGCATCATGAATTGGTTGCACACTGCTACAGCTGTGGGTGTTCGCCTCAATGCAGATGGAGAATGGCAATTCTTCACACCCTATGGTTTAGATGACTTATTTAATGGTATTATCCGACCCACACCAGCTCATATCCATAACATAGATGCAGAACGCAAAGCTGCTGAATTTCTGCAAAAATGTTCTTGTTTAAAATTAGCATAAAAACTTAATGTCATATGCAATGGTACAATGAACCGCCTTTTTGGAACGACCAAGAAGATATTATTACTGTCACCTCTGGCGCAAAAACAGACTTTTGGCGTATCACTCACTACGGCTTTATTAGAGATAGTGGTCATTTTTACTACAAAGAAGTTACGGGGGATTTTACCGCTAGCGTGAAAATCATTGGACAGTATCAGACTTTATATGACCAAGCTGGTCTGATGGTGCGTTTAGATGACAAAACCTGGATAAAAACTGGTATTGAATTCGTTGATGGAGTTCAACACCTCAGCGCTGTGGTGACACGAAATTACTCCGACTGGTCAGTTATACCATTACCTCAAAATCCTCCCTCCTTGTGGTTGTGCTTGCAGCGAAGAAGTGGAACAGTGGAAGTGCAGTATTCTTTTGATGGTACGCAATACACTATGCTCAGGCTAGCGTATTTAACTGAAGAGAAAACAGTGCAGGTGGGTATCATGTGTGCGTCACCAGAAAGTGAAGGATTTCAAGTGAAATTTGAGAACTTCAATATACAAGGGATGACCAAAAAATAAATTCTCCATCTTGTGGTGCGGGCGAGGACGCCCGCACCTAGACTTGAAAGCCATATTGATAGTGGACTGTGGGAATGGACCAACAAAATTATTTTTCAGCATCAATCTTGACTAATAACCGTTTATACAGTACATTTATACTAAGAGTGGATTTGTGTCGTAACAAACGAAAAAACCGCAAATTCCCCAAATTATACCTCATATACGTACTTCAGGAGAGCGGCAGATGAAGCTGTCTAAGGTAGACTTGAGCAATCTTATCGCGATTGGTCACGCTGATGGATACTTGCAATTGGTGATTGACCGAGGCGAAAGTCTAGAGGTCATGGAAATTCCCGCACCAATACAAGCTTACGAAGGGCTTCAACAACTCAACGATGTTGTCGCTGATTCTCCTGCACTTCCTGTGTATGAAGAACCAATTGCGATGTTACCTGTTAGCTCATCAATGGCGATCGCTCTCGGATATGATGCAAGCCAAGAAATTCTACAAGTAGAGTTTCATTCTGGAGCCGTGTATCAATATTCTGGAGTAGATTCCGATACGTGGTCAGCCTGACTCCTGACTGAAATATATTATTCAAGTGCTCCTTGTTTATCGCTAATTGCCCCTCCTCATTGAATGCGATCGGCAATTAGCGATTTCCTGAGTGAGCGATTAGCTTGTCTTGTTTCAAAAACTTTGTTTAATATAAAGCTACAAAGTGGTGTGAACTACCTACATTTCCCTTGCGGGTAAATGTTGGCTTCGAGCTTCATAGACC
>JAWQFQ010000244.1:0-14130 GCA_035967975.1 Scytonema sp. PMC 1070.18 | reverse complement strand
ATTAGCCATTAGCCATTAGCCATTAGCCATTAGCCATTAGCCATTAGCCATTAGCGCTTGGAGTACTGAGGAGCCTTCCGTGCTTTGTGCAACCCGTATTTCTTGCGCTCTTTTGCCCGTGGATCGCGGGTTAGATAACCTTCACTTTTTAAAGGGGAACGGTTGTCTGGGTCAAGTTGGCAGAGGGCGCGGGCTACTCCTAAACGGACAGCATCTGATTGTCCGGTCAATCCACCACCTTCAGCTTTGACGAGAATGTCGTACTCGTTTTCCAAACCTAAAGTTTCTAGTGGTGCTTTGGCAACGGAGAGGTAGTTCGCGTTGAATTGGAAGTACAAGTCTCCTGGTTTACCATTGACAATCAATTGACCAGTACCAGGAACTAAACGTACACGTGCGATCGCGGATTTGCGACGACCTGTACCCCAGTACATGGCACGACCGCTGTTATTTTCTGTTGCTTGCATTAACCTTGTTCTCCTGGAATTGTCTGAATTTGTAACTCTTTTGGTTTTTGGGCTGAGTGGGGATGAGTCGGTCCTGTGTAGACTTTCAGCTTTGTAAATAGCTGGCGTCCCAGACTATTCTTTGGAAGCATACCTTTAACGGCATGCTCTACAATTCTTTCTGGCAAACGTTGTTGTAGCTTGTCAAAGGTTTCTTCCTTCATTCCACCAGGACGACCGGAGTGGCGACGGTAAATTTTTTGAAAGCGCTTTTTACCAGTAACTGCTACTTTTTCCGCATTGACGACAATGACAAAGTCGCCTGTATCCATATGAGGGGTATAACATGGTTTATTTTTCCCTCTCAGAATCATAGCGATTTCAGTAGCTAGGCGACCGAGGCGTTGATTGGCTGCGTCTATTACGTACCATTCTCGCTCAATATCATTTTGGGGAGGAAGAAATGTTTTGTTAGTCATTTGTTAGTTGTTAGTTGTTAGTTGTTAGTTGTTAGTTGTTAGTTGTTGGTTGTTAGTTGTTAGTTGTTAGTTGTTAGTTTTTCTACTAACCACTATCCACTAACCAATAACAAATTTAGGTTGAGTATCAAACCAAATTTCTGGGGGAAAGGGAAAATCAGAATAGCCAACTCGCAACAAGCACAAACCGTGGGCTGGGGCAGCATATTTTACCTCTGAGCGCCGTTCATCTTTCCAAAGGTCAGTAAATTCAGTCAGTGAAAGTTTTCCGGAACCTACTTGGACTAGCATTCCTACCAGCAATCGCACCATACCATATAAAAATCCATTTGCCTGAATTTCAAGATGGAGAAACGATCCCATGCGATAACATTCTGCTGCTTGTACCTCTACCCAAGAATGCTTGCGACTTGAGTTAGCGCGATGAAAAGCAGCTAAGTGATGATGCCCAACTAAAGGTATCAGTGCTGCTTGAATGAGAGATTCATCCAAGGGCTTCTGATAATAATGCCAACAAAAGGGTCTGGCAAACAAGTTTGGGAGACCTTCCGTATAGAGAGTGTAGCGATACCGTCGGTAGGTTGCACTAAAGCGAGCATGCCATCGGTCATCAACTCTTGCTGAAGCCCGAATTAAGATGTCGTTGGGCAAATAGGTATTCAGAATTGATGCCCACCTGTGAGCCGGTATTTTACCTGTAGCATCAAAGTGTGCTACTTGAGCTGCGGCATGAACTCCTGCATCCGTGCGTCCTGCACCATGTAAGGTGACATGGTAACCCAGTACTTGAGAGATAGCTTTTTCTATCTCTTCTTGAACTGAGCGATGTTGCGGTTGCCTTTGCCAGCCATGAAAATGAGTGCCCAGGTATTGAATGACCAGGGCGACTCTATAAGTCGGTTCAGGCTGGTGGCTATCTAACATAAGCTCATAAGCAATCAGGACCTCAGCAGTCAGCTTTTTAGCTAATAGCTGATGGCTGATAGCTCTAAATAATTAGACGAGTTCAATGATTGCCATTGCGGCGTTATCACCGCGACGGGGTACGGTATGGAGGATACGGGTATATCCCCCTTGACGATTGGCATACCGAGTGGGGGCTTGCTCAAATAGAGCGCGAACCAAATCTTTGTCGTAAATGTAACCGAGTGCTCGGCGACGTGCTGCTAGAGAGCCGTCTTTGGCTAAGGTAATCATTCTGTCTACTTCAGAACGCACCACTTTAGCTCGAACTAAAGTTGTTGTAATCCGTCCGTGACGAATGAGTTCGGTGGTGAGCGATCGCAGTAAGGCGCGGCGCTGGTCTGCTGGTTTACTAAGTTTTTTGACTCGACAAAGGTGACGCATAATTTTTAGTTGTTAGTTGTTAGTTGGCAGTTGTTAGTTGTTAGTTGTTAGTTGTTACAATCAATCTACTAACCACTAACCACTAACCACTAACCAATTCTAAGTATGTTTTGAAGCTCTTTCCGTTGGTAGGGTAATACCTAGGCGACGCTGTAGGGCTTCAACGACTTCTTCAGCTGACTTTTGACCAAAGTTTTTAATTTCTAAGAGGTCTTCTTGTGTGTAATCTAATAAGTCGGCAACAGAGTTCACTTGTGCGCGTTTGAGACAGTTGTAAGCTCGTACAGACAGTTGTAACTCTTCAATAGGAATCTGGGCGGTTGGATCTTCTGGTATATCAGTTGTTGTGTCTGTTGGTTCCAGAGAGATATCTTTTAAGGGATTGAACAACTCTACTAAGATGTTGGCGGCTCCTGAAAGTGCCTCTTGGGGTGTCAAACTGCCATTTGTCCAGACTTCTAATAACAGTCTGTCTTTAGGTATACCACTATCTCCACGAGTTTCTTCTACACTGTAGTTGACTTTCCGTACGGGCATAAACACGGAGTCTATTTGGAGAAAGTCTAAGGATGTCGCTTCTTCACGACTACGTTCTACAGTACGATACCCCTTTCCTCGTTCAATCCGAAATTCCATTTCCAGCTTGCCACCTTCTGCAACAGTAGCTACATACTGACTCGGATCTATTACCTCTATTTCACTAGGCAAGTCAAAATGGGCGACTGTCACTGTTGTTGGACCTGTTACCAGTAACCGACCAATCTGAGCTTGCGCGGAGTAACTCTTGAGAACGACTTCTTTCATTCTCATCAGAATCTCTAGAACGTCTTCGCGCACTCCCGGAACTGTGGCAAATTCGTGTGAAACCCCTGCAATCCGTACTGCTGTGACCGCAGTTCCTTCTAGATTAGACAATAAAACCCGTCGCAGGGCATTACCCACTGTCGTTCCCTGACCGCGTTCTAAAGGTTCTAGGACAAACTTACTGTACTGACTTTTATTTTCCTCAGTAATAGATTCTATACAATCAATTTGAAATTGCGCCACGGAGTAGCCTCCCTTGTTGTCAGGTCATGTCACTAGGTAACGTTAAATAGTGATTATTTTGAGTAATTTGTAGTTAATCGGACTTAACCGACCCCAAATTACGTTGTTGCTCATTTGAGCGCTCTACTGAATTTTTGTTTTGCCCTGCCAGCTACAAGGTTAATCAAACTGCTTCTTCCGATGGCGGTAGAGTTTGACGCCCCCAAGAGCTAGCGGGCGCTTATGTTGTTTGTTGTGTTTTTTTTGACATTTTGAGTCTGCCTGGAGAATTCGCTTCTTTATGGCTGACTCAAATTCCTTGCTATTATCACCGCCAAAACAAGTTGTGCCTATACTCGACGACGCTTGGGAGGACGGCAACCATTGTGAGGAATTGGGGTGATATCCCGAATGAGGGTAATTTCTAGCCCTGCTCCTTGAAGCGCTCGGATTGCAGTTTCTCGACCTGCTCCCGGACCGCTAACCATGACCTCAATTTGGCGCATCCCTTGGTCAATAGCTCGACGTGCTGCACTTTCAGCTGCGGTTTGTGCTGCAAAAGGAGTTCCCTTCTTTGCACCTTTAAAACCGCTGGAGCCAGCACTTGCCCAAGAGATGACATCTCCATTTGTATCGGTAATGGTGACAATGCTATTGTTGAAGGTAGACTGAATGTAGGCAACCCCATTTGGGACATTGCGTTTTTGCTTCTTACTACCTGATTTTTTGTTAGTGGATTGTCGCGCCATATCGATTTTGTTAGATTAGGATGAATGTTGCTGTTAGGCATGCAAGTGTAAAAAATTACTTGGAAGGGGCTTTCTTCTTACCAGCCACTGTCTGCCTTCTTCCTCGACGAGTTCGGGCATTGGTGCGAGTCCTTTGTCCTCTTACTGGTAATCCCATGCGGTGACGACGTCCTCTGTAGGTGCCAATGTCAACTAGGCGCTTGATATTCATCGCTTCCCAACGTCGTAGATCGCCTTCTACTTGGTAATTGCTTTCTATTTCCCCTCGTAGGGCTGCTACGTCAGAATCACTGAGATCCTTTACACGGGTGTCAGGATTTACGCCTGTAGTTGCCAATATCTCTTTTGACCGTGTTAATCCAATTCCGTAAATGTATGTCAGACCTATTTCTACACGTTTGTCCCGTGGAAGGTCTACTCCGGCAATACGTGCCACAATTGTCTCCCTATTCGTCTATTTTTAGTTATTGGTTGTCATCATTTGTCTAATCTCGAAGACAGCCCACACAAGAACGCAAGCGGTAGTGTGTGGAGTCGTCACCCTTGACGCTGTTTGTGCTTGGGATTTACACAAATCACCATGACTCGACCGCGCCGTTTGATTATGGTACACTTTTCGCAAATTTTCTTGACTGAGGCTCTTACTTTCATGTCTCTTTTTTGGACTCCAAATCGTAGATTATAACATAATAAATGGAAAATAATTAGTCTGATGTTTTTCAAACTCGGGCTTTGATTTTGTGGTAATATTTTCTACATAGACTTGCTTTTTTGGTATTTTCCTAAGTGTTTTTAAGCAAAAACTGCCACGAGGAAATACCTCGGTAACAGCACTCACCCTAGAAATTTTGACGAATTTAGAAGCTCCGGAAATTTCCTGGCAAAAGAAATCTTGAGAAAAATCTATTTTTTGCGAAGTCGGTAAGTAATTCTACCTTTTGTGAGATCGTACGGAGTTAGCTCTACTTTGACGCGATCGCCGGGTAAAATTTTGATATAGTTACGGCGAATCTTGCCAGAAATGTGAGCTAAAACATTAAACCCATTATCGAGATCGACTCGAAACATAGCATTAGGAAGAGATTCGGTAACCGTGCCTTCCATTTCAATCAAATCTTGCTTAGACAAGTTTTTTCCTCAACTCAACAGTCTCCCTTTTCTGTGTTCCATAGCAACTAGTTCAGTAGGCATCAGATCACACTTTGGAGAATATATCAACAATTTATTAATATATCTTATCCAAGATTGACCTACATTTGCCAAGAATTAGGGTGTGGGGTGTAGGGGGTAGGGTGTAGTGAAGAGTTAGCCTATACCCTACACCCTGCTAAGAAGCAATGACCTTTTTCAAATCAGTAGTGACCTCTTCTTGGGACTGATTACCATTGACACAGAGGAGCAAATGGCGATCGCGGTAAAAGTCAATCAAAGGAGCAGTTTCAGAACGATAAACCTCCAAGCGATGACGAATAACCTCTTCGGAGTCATCTTTTCTACCTCGTTCTAGCAACCGCGCTATGACGATTTCATCTGGTACATCTAAATTGACAACCTTTTCGCCATGCTGGTTGAGTTTTTGCAACAAACTCTCTAAGAAAACTGCTTGATTGACAGTACGGGGAAAACCGTCAAGAATCCAACCTGAGTGAGGATCAGATTTAGCCAGACGTTCTTCCACCATTTCCTCTATGAGCTGGTCTGGAACTAAATCACCCCTATCCATATAACTTTGAGCCTTAACACCCAAGGGGGTTTGGTCTTTCATAGCTTGACGCAGTATATCACCGGTCGAGATATGGGGTATGTTGCAATTTTCAGCTAATGCTTTAGCTTGAGTTCCTTTACCAGCTCCTGGCGGTCCCAAGAAGATTACTCGTGTCACTATTGTTTCACCATTCCTTCGTAGCGCTGAGAAATAACATAAGTTTGAATTTGCTTAGATGTATCAATTGCCACACCAACCAAAATTAATAGAGAGGTAGCGCCAAAACCTCTAAAAGTTGGTACATTCAAAGTACTTTCAATGGCAGTAGGGATAATAGCAATCAAGCCCAAAAAGATAGCACCTAAAAAAGTGAGTCGATTCAGAACGCGCTCAATGTACTCGCTCGTTGCTTTTCCCGGACGAATACCAGGAATACTAGAACCCATTTTCTTCAAGTTCTGCGCCACATCTACCGGGTTAACAATTAACGAAGAGTAGAAGTAGCTGAAGAAAACAATAGATACTAAGTATACAAGAGCATAAACCCAAGCCCCAGAACCACCTGGAGTCAGATAAGTGCTAACGATTCTTGAATACTCAGGATTGCGAATGAAGTTTTGTGCTAACAGTGGCAAACTTAAAATTGCAGCAGCAAATATAATAGGCATCACACCCCCCTGATTGAGTCGCAGGGGTAGATAGCTACGCTGCTCGGCAAAAAGTCTCCGACCTACCTGGCGACGTGCTGAAATGATGGGGATACGACGGACTCCTTCCTGAACAAAGACGATACCAATAATCGTCACTAAGAAAACTAAGAACAGCACAACCACGCGACCTACAGTTTCTCTTCCACCTACTTGCAGCAAGTCAATAGTATCGCCTAATGCTTTTGGTAGTGTTGCCACTATGTTGACAAAAATCAACAAAGATGCTCCGTTACCAACACCCCTTTCTGTAATCAATTCTGATGCCCACATAACAAACATGGAACCAGCTGTCAGAGCAAGGGCTGTCTCAATAACGAAAATAGGTCCATAGTTGACAGCAAAGGATCTGAGCCAAAATGCCGCCAAGACAGTACTTTGGAGCAGCGCCCAACCCAAAGACACATAACGTGTAATTTGGGAGATTTTCCGCCGTCCTGCTTCGCCTTCATTTTTCTGTAAGTTTTCTAAAGCTGGGATGGCAGCAGTAAGTAGTTGGATAATAATCGAGGCATTGATGTATGGCAAAATCCCCAAAGCAAAGACTCCCAAAGCCGAGAGTCCGCCTCCGGAAAAGATATCCAAAAAGTTTAATACTTGGTTATTACCTTGAAGAGCGTTAGCAAACGCCTCTCTATTGATTCCGGGTATGGGTATATGAATGCCCATACGAATCAACATTAGAATACCGAGGGTAACAAGCAACCGACCTCGCAGTCCGGCTGCTTGCGCCATCTGCATAAAAGTTTCTTGAGCCGTTGGGGCTTTATCTCGACTGATCATAAAAGGGCTACCTTTAAAGCGTGAAATATGAAGTGTCAGGTGTGAAGTGTGAAGTGTGAAGTATGAAATGAGAAGTCTAAATTTTTCATGCTTTATCCTTCATCCTTCGTCCTTCATTCTTCATATAACTTCACAACTTCCACCAGCTGCCTCAATTTTGCTGCGAGCTGTGCCTGTGAAAGCTGCTGCTTGTACCTTAAGTGGAACGGTCAACTCTCCGTCGCCCAAAATCTTCAGAGGTCCTTTGGTAGCAGTAAGAATACCTGCTTCTTTCAAAGACATCAGTGTGACCTCTGAATTTGGCGGAAGAGAAGCTAGCTTTTCTACATTAATCGTAGTGTACTTTTTACGGTTAACGAGAGGGAAGCCCTTCAACTTGGGAATACGACGATATAAGGGCTGCTGACCACCTTCAAAACCGGGTCGAGTGCTTCCGCCAGAACGTGCTTTTTGTCCTCTCATCCCTTTACCAGCGCTTGCACCTTGACCTGCGGATATACCCCTACCCAGTCGGCGACCGCGTTTTTTAGAGCCTTTTTGAGGACGTGCATCATTTAGTCTCATAATCGAAACCTTGAGTAAAGTTTGTTAGTTGTTAGTGGTTATTTGTTAGTTGTTGTGCTAACTTTACTCTGCACGGGAATAAACTGAGCTTTTGATTCAGCGCCAGATATGTTAAGCATTAGTTCAAAGCTGATAGCTGACTGCTGATAGCTGACCGCTCAAAGTACGTTAACCATATAACCACTAAACGGTGTAAAGATTTTCAACAGGAACGCCTCGGTCTTCAGCGACTTCCGTAAAGGTACGGAGGGTAGCTAGGGCATTAATTGCGGCTCTGGCATTATTGAGAGGATTGTTTGAACCCAACTGCTTTGCCAAGACGTTACGAACGCCTGCCAATTCAAGTACTGTCCGAACAGCGCCACCTGCAATTACCCCTGTACCAGGTGCCGCAGGGCGCATAATGACCTTAGCACCGCCACCACTACCATTGGTAGGATGAGGGATAGAATTGGATTTAGTGATAGGGATATCAATCAGATGCTTTTTGCCATCAGCGACGCCTTTTTTCACAGCACCGATGACATCTGAGGCTTTCCCTACTCCTACACCAACTTGACCACGTTCGTTACCCACAACAACGATCGCCCGGAAGCTCAGTTTTTTACCACCTTTAACGACCTTGCTCACCCGTCGGATTTGGATAACGCGCTCTTGCCAGTTGGTTTCTTCTTTTTTAGCGCGGTTCGTTTTGCGACGATTAGTTGCCATAATTCATACAAGGGAGAATAAGTACTTTCAACCTTCATTGCTAAAAAGCTAACTGCTAATGGCTTGACTGCTATTAGCTATTAACTATTAACCATTAGCCTTTAATCCGTTTAAAAATCCAAACCTGCTTCGCGAGCTGCTTCCGCTAGGGCTTTAACGCGACCGTGATAAAGGTTACCGCCTCGGTCAAAAACAACTTTGGTGATCCCTTTTTCTAAAGAACGAGCTGCGATTAACTTACCCACTTCCACTGAAGCGTTGCAGGTTGCTCCTGAAGATAATTTAGTTCTGAGGTCTGGTTCTACAGTAGAAGCTGCCACTATGGTGTGATGCTGAGTATCATCAATCACCTGGGCATAAATATGCTGGTTAGAACGAAATACAGCTAACCGTGGACGTTCTGGAGAACCATTGATTTTCCCACGAATGCGTCGATGGCGACGTATTCTGGATTCTGAACGAGTACGCTTCATTTTTACTTCTTACCTTTACCAGTCTTACCAGCTTTACGTCTGACAGCTTCACCTGCGTAGCGAATACCTTTACCTTTGTAGGGTTCTGGTGGACGAACATCGCGAATTTTTGCTGCTGTATTCCCGACCACTTCCTTGTCATAGCCTGAGACTATAACGTTAGTGTTGTTCTCAACTGCAAATTGAACTCCTTCAGGAGGAACAATCTGCACTTGATGGCTGTAACCCATATTTAAAACCAGGTTACGACCTTGCACTTGGGCGCGGTAACCAACTCCTTGAATTTCCAAACGACGTTGAAATCCTTTAGACACTCCCTCAACCATATTGGCTACCAAAGTGCGGGACAAACCGTGCATTTGGCGGGCGACGCGGGAATCATCCTGACGGTTTACGAGTAGTGTTTCTCCTTCTTGGGAGACTTTGACTTGAGGAGGTAAGTCGCGAGAAAGTTCACCTTTGGGACCTTTTACTAGTACTTTTGTACCATCTATAGTAACTTGTACTTTAGCGGGGACAGTAATTGGGCGTTTACCAATTCGAGACATAACTTTACCTAATTTTTCAGTTGTTAGTTGTTGGTTGTTAATCGTTAGTTATCGGCTATTGGTTTTAAAAAGTACCACTAACCACTAACCACTAACTACTAACACCATACTTACCAGACATAGCAAAGTACTTCACCACCCAAGTTCTGACGCCGTGCTTCTCGGTCAGTCATAATTCCACTGGAGGTAGAAATAATAGCAATGCCGATCCCACCCAATACTCGTGGGAGATCTTTTCTATTGGAGTAAACGCGCAAACCTGGTTTGCTTATCCGCTTTAAGGAGGTTATAAGGGGCTGACGATTTTTTCCTTTGTACTTCAAGGAAATGACCAAATCGCGCTTTACTCCTTCACCGACTTCTTCAAACTCACCAATAAAACCTTCATCCCGCAGCACTTTAGCAAGACTACGAGTCATTTTTGTGGCTGGCACCTTTGTAGTTTGATGCCGTGCCATGTTAGCATTGCGGATGCGCGTCAGCATATCTGCAATTGTGTCGTTAACCGCCATCTTTTCCTCTTTATATGTACTTATTGCTCCCGAAAAGGCATTCCCATTTCTTTTAGTAAAGCGCGACCCTCTTCGTCTGTTGGTGCTGTGGTGATGATGGAAATATCCATACCACGAATTTGGTCAATTTTATCGTACTCTACTTCTGGAAATATCAATTGTTCTTTGACACCCAGAGTGTAGTTACCTCGACCATCAAAGCTTTTAGGGCTAATACCGCGAAAGTCACGAATTCTTGGCAGTGTTAAGTTAATGAGACGGTCTAGGAAGGAATACATCCGATCGCCTCTCAAGGTGACCATCACGCCCACTGGCATACCCTGGCGAATTTTGAAGCCAGCGATCGCTTTTTTTGCCCGAGTGACGACTGGTTTTTGACCGGTAATCAGCGCAATTTCACTTAAAGACGCTTCGAGTGCTTTAGCGTTTTGAGAAGCTTCCCCTAAACCTCGGTTAACGGTGACTTTTACCAACTTTGGTACCTGATGAATGTTGGTATATTGAAACTGTTTCATCAGTTTAGGGACAATTGTCTCTTGGTATAGAGTTTTCAGTCTTATTGTTGCCATAGTTTTTGTCTTTACCTTCCCTGGGCTTGGTCAGGGAACTTATGAATTGTGAATTATGAATTATGAATTATGAATTATGAAAATTTTAAGAACTTCATCATTCAGCATTCATCATTCATAATTTATTTATCAAGGATTTCACCAGTTTTCTTGAGCATTCTCACTTTCTTGCCTTCAGCAGTGAAAGTGTAACAAATACGGCTAGCAACGTTTTGCTTGGTGGAATAAAGCATCACGTTAGAGCTGTGGATTGGGGCTTCTTGGGTGACAATGCGTCCAGATTCGCCTTCTTGTTGGGGCTTGACGTGCTTCGTTTTAATGTTGACGCCTTTGACAACGACTTTACTAGTTTGAGGAAGAGCTTTGATCACTTCGCCAACTTTGCCTTTATCTTTCCCAGCAATGATTTGCACGGTATCTCCTGTTTTAACGTGCATTTTATAGAATCTGGGTGTTTCCTTCTTCTTTGTCATTACAATACCTCCGGAGCCAGAGACACTATTTTAGTAAAGCTTTTGTCACGCAGTTCCCGTGCAACTGGTCCAAAAACCCGGGTTCCTTTGGGGTTACCGTCTTTGTTAATAATCACTGCGGCGTTGTCATCAAAACGAATACTCATACCGCTATCTCTACGTATATTGTGACGAGTGCGAACAATCACTGCTTCCACAACATCGGATTTTTTTATAGCCATATTGGGAATGGCGTCTTTCACTACAGCGATAATTCTATCGCCCACGAAGCCATAACGGCGGTTTCCCCCACCTAAGATGCGGATACACATCAGTTTACGGGCTCCACTGTTATCTGCGACTGTTAGGTAAGTTTGAGGTTGAATCACTAGACTATCTCCCTTTTTGTGTTGTTAGGTTTCTAACAACTATTCTTTTAACCGCTGTTTTTGGTAATCAGGATTTCTGCTACTGTCCAGCGCTTGGTTTTACTTAGGGGTCTTGTTTCTTTAATAAGAACGCGATCGCCTACTTTACACTTATTTTCTTCATCGTGAGCTTTATAACGTCTAGTTTTCACGACGATTTTGCCGTACTTGGGATGGGGGGCGCGGTTCTCTACGGCGACGACTACCGTTTTTTGCATTTTATCGCTGACTACCAAGCCTACTCTTTCTTTGATTGCCATGTTTTTCTACTCTGATTCTTGTGCGGGTTCTTCAGTGGCTTGATTTGAGGAAGCCCTTTTCCGTTCATTTTCCACCGTTAGTAATTGAGATAGGCGGTGACGGGCGTGGCTGAATTGATGAGATTTATTTAGCTGTCCAGTTGCTTTTTGCAAACGCAACTGAAACAGTTGTTTCTTGACAGCAGCAATTTCTTGTGCTATTTGTTCGTCTGTTAATTCTCTTGCTTCTGAAATTTTGGGAAGAGCCATAACTTACACCTGCTGTTGCTCTTCTGAGCGTGTAATGAACTTAGTTTTAATTGGTAGCTTGTAAGCAGCCAAGCGCATAGCTTCACGGGCGGTTGCTTCTGGTACCCCAGCAATTTCAAACAAAATTCGTCCTGGTTTGACCACAGCAACCCAATATTCAGGCGAACCCTTACCGGAACCCATACGAGTTTCTGCAGGACGCATCGTGACTGGTTTATCGGGGAAAACGCGAATCCAAATTTTCCCACCCCGACGGATGTAACGAGTCATTGCTCGACGAGAAGCTTCGATTTGACGAGAGGTAATCCAAGCTGGTTCTAACGCTTGGAGAGCAAAATCTCCAAAATTCAAAGTGCTTCCGCGAGTGGCTTGTCCAGTCATCCGCCCGCGCTGTTGTTTGCGGAATTTAGTTCTTCTTGGACTTAACATGACGAAGAAATTATGAATTATGAATTATGAATTATGAAGTTTGAAGTTTGAAGTTTGAAATAACGATTTTCATCCTTCATTCTTCGTTCTTCAGCCTTCGTTTGAGCGGTCTTCAAACTGCTGGCGACGGCGGTTTTGACGGCGAGATGGTGGGCGATCGCGAGTTGCTGCTTGCGGCTGAGTTTCTTCCTGTCCGGGAATAATTTCTCCCTTAAACACCCATACTTTGATGCCGAGAATACCGTAAATTGTTTTAGCTGTGCAGTAAGCGTAGTCAATGTCAGCCCTTAAGGTGTGTAGGGGTACCCTACCTTCACGAGTCCACTCTGTCCGAGCAATTTCTGCACCGTTTAGACGACCGCTGACTTGGATCTTGATTCCTTGTATACCTGCTCGTTGAGCACGCTGAATGGCTTGACGTACAACTCGCCGGAAGGAAACCCGGCGTTCGAGTTGTTGAGCAATGTATTCGCCAATCAGGTAAGCATCTGCATCAACCCGTTGAACTTCAACAACGTTAATGCGAATTTGACGATTGCTACCCAACAGTTCTTGTAGACCTGTACGTAATGATTCAATCCCTTGTCCACCCCTTCCTACGACTACACCAGGTCGGGCTGTGCGTACTTCTAAATCGATTTGGTCTGCTTTGCGCTCAATCCGCACTTCCGAAATTCCGGCGTTGTTTTGAGCGGTTCTACCCAGTTTTGCTTCTATATACTTACGAAGTTTATGGTCTTCTTGAAGAAGTTCTGGATAGCGGTTAGGGTCAGCATACCAACGGGATTGATGCTCTTGGGTAATTCCCAAACGAAAACCTACTGGATGTATCTTCTGTCCCACAAATGCTTCCTCTAAAATTTCTGCTTTTCTGCCAATCCGTTATTTTGCTGCTACTTCAGGATCGGATGCAACCGCCACCGTAATATGACACGTTGGCTTGCGAATTTGATATGCTCGACCCTGCGCTCTTGGCTGGAACCGTTTTAGCACCGGACCTTGATCCGCGTAGGCTTGAGTAATCACCAAACTAGTTCTATCTAGCCCTGCATTGTGTTCAGCATTAGCCGCTGCACTTCTAATCAGTTTTAATACTGGTTCACAAGCTCTATAGGGCATAAATTCTAAAATGATCAGAGCTTCTCTGTACGACAACCCTCGGATTTGGTCTAGTACGCGACGCACCTTCAGGGGAGACATACGTACATAACGGGCGATCGCTTTCACTTCAGTAGTATTAACTGCCATAATTTTCTCCTCTAGCTAATGGCTAATTGTTAATTGTTAATTGCTAAAAAGTTAATTGCTAAAAAGT
The DNA here is from genome assembly GCA_035967975.1 of Scytonema sp. PMC 1070.18. GTDB lineage: Bacteria > Cyanobacteriota > Cyanobacteriia > Cyanobacteriales > Nostocaceae > Scytonema. Next base: position 378 of record JAWQFQ010000244.1, on the reverse strand, counting down.
TAATTAATTACCATTAGCCATTAGCCATTAGCTATTAACTATTAACTACCTACCTGCTTTTTTATCTTTAGTGTGACCTCTGAAGGTACGGGTAGGTGCAAATTCGCCTAGTTTATGTCCCACCATTTGGTCAGAGATAAAAATTGGTACGTGTTGGCGTCCGTTATGAACGGCGATGGTATGACCTACCATCATAGGCAAAATTGTTGAAGCCCGTGACCAAGTTTTAATCACTTCCTTTTTGTTTGCATCGTTGAGTTTTTCTATTTTGCTCAAAAGATGATCTGCAACAAAAGGACCTTTTTTTAGAGAACGACCCATAGTTTGTTAGTTGTTAGTTGTTAGTTGTTAGTTGTTAGTTGTTAGTTGTTAGTTGTT
>JAWQFQ010000243.1:0-14132 GCA_035967975.1 Scytonema sp. PMC 1070.18 | reverse complement strand
GGGATCAACCAGTGCTTGAAATTACAGCCAACCACTTTTCAAACATCCTCTAAGGGACTTCCAAATAAAAAAGTCTTCAAAAATTTCTTGTGGTACGGGCGTCCTCGCCTGTGAACGAGGCGAGGCGGGCGAGACGCCCGCACCACAAAAGGTCGAATTTATTTCTTGGAAGTCCCTAAGGGATAAATTTTAATTTAGGGCTTCACTTTCAACTCAGTCGCTACTTCAATTAAATCTTCTATTTTCTTAATGTTTGGATCTCCTGCTAAGTAACCGATACCGCGATGTAAGTGGAGGCGAAATTGGGTAACTAAAGTTTCCCTGTCTGTACTTAAGCCATCGTTATGACAGCGTTGCTTGAGAGCAAGAAGTAAAATATCTGACATTTCACCACCAAACACCCGCCATGTCATCTCAACGTTACTATCTGTAGGTATTGGGACTGGTGAAGGGGGAGTCGGTTCTGCTAGCGAACGACAAAACGCCCATCGACAAAGAATATTCCATTGGTCGATTTTAGTACTGCGTCTTAGTTTTAAGAGTTGGTCTTTAGCTGTTTGAGAAAGCTTTATACGGTCTATCAGGTGTTCCATAAGAAAGTCAGAAGTGATAAGTGAGAGATAAAAACTCCTAATTCATAATTCATAATTCATAATTCATAATTCATAACTTCTACCAGAAATATCCTGGTTTGACTGCGGTTTGGCGGGTGGATGAGTCGTATTTGAGGAGGTATTCGCGGGCGATCGCATCATTTTCTCGTAATATTTTGACTTCTTTTTCTCCAATTTCGGTATCAGTAGAAAGTAGAATCACTTGATGAGAAGCAGATGGAAAGTAACGTTCAACTAAGTTTAGGCGGTGAGAAGAATCCAATCGACCTAATGGTGTATCAATAGCTACAGGTAGGTGCCGTCCGGAAACACGGGCTAATCCCCACAGGAAGGCGATCGCTAAGAGTTGTTTTTCACCCGCTGATAGACGATGCTTGGGAACTGGTTTCGCTTGGGAATCATACAACGACAAACTAAAAGTGTTAGTATCAATTGCGATACGATGCACGAGGTCTGACTTGTGCAACAAATAGCGAAAACACTCAGTCACTTCTACTTCTAATTTATTCAGTTTTCTCAAAGTGAGACGTTCGCGAAACAGCTTAAGTGTCTCTTGGACTTTAGCAGAAGCAGTAATTATATTTTCTTTACTTTTGCGAATAATACTTTGTTCAGTATATTGTTTCAAATCCCTTTTCAACTTGTCATTTGCGGTTTCTAGTTCCACAGAACGACGGCGTGCTAATTCATATTTTGTTTTGACTTCAGTGACTTTATCTTGAGCTGCTGTCAGTACATCGCATAACTTTTGATAGGCTTCTGGAGATGCAGCAGTTTGCAATTGTCTCTCCAGACTTATCATTTCCTCTTCTTTATTTTTCAGAGATGATAGTTGTTCTTTTGCAGAGTTTTCTGCTGTTTCTAACAAATAGTTAATAACATAACTCAACTGATTGAGAGTTTCTCTATCGGCTAATAACCATAACTCCTCATCTTTTTCTCGTTCAAATAAATCATGTTCTTCTTGAATCAATGATTTAATTTTCTCTAATTGTGACTCAGACAAATCTAATCCAGAAAGCTTACTTATTAAACGTTCATTTCTTTCCAGCAATACATCTTGTGCTATCCGCGCTTGTGAACAACGAATTTCCTCCTCTCCTGTCTTCAGTACTTGAACAAGCAAAGGTTGAATTAACACCAGAGGTAAAACATTAGCAGCTAACTGACCCATGTCCTGACGAACTTGTTCTGCTTCTGTAATAATTTGCTGGTGCTGGTTCTCAAGTTGACTGCGATCGCCTGCTATCTTCCCACCTTCTGAAAGAAACTTATCAAAAGCATATTTCTGTTCTTTCTCTGCAACATTTAATTCTTCTTGAAGCCGTTCTAACTGATAAACATTCGCTTCATGTTCTTCTTTCTCTCGTTGCAACTTTTGTTCAATCTCCTCTAATTTTGCCAAATCTTTTATATCAGCAATCTCCTTCCGCTTGCGGTTAACTAAAATATCTATATCAACCGCCAACCGCTCTGCTAACTCCAATCCCAAAAGAGTACGAATTGCTTCTACAACAATCGGTGGAGGAACATCCTGTTCTGCAAGTTCCTTAACCTGTTCCCCATCAAATAAGAACAAATTAGAAATCCCTAAAGGAAGCAGATTCTCAATATACTCATCCCAAGTATTCACCAAACCAGTATCAAGCCATTCATCATTTTCACGTATATCTAAAATCCCTAAATGGTCCTTCCCATCTTTAGGATTCTTCTCCCAAGTTCGGACAATACGGTACTTAACAGACCTATCATCTTCAATATGTTGAATAGCCAATTCAATACGAGTTTTCTCCGTTGGTAGAATATGACTGTTGACACACTGAGTCAGAAAATCGCCATAACTCAAATTTCCACGAGTAGAACATTGAGCGCGGGGTCCATAAAGCGCAAGACGAATCGCATCCATCAAAGTCGTTTTCCCACCACCATTCATCCCACCAAAAAGGATAATTGGTTGAGAATCATTTTCAGGATGCAGTTTAATGACTTGACGACCACAGTAAGGACCAAAATTTTGTAATACGAGTTCAAGAAAAATCATGATAATATTCTTCGTATAAGCCTCACATCAAAACACAAAAACCCTCTTCGCGTCTTCGCGTCTTTGCGTGAGATTCTCCTTTTAATTTGTTTCCCGGTTCTTAAACTTAAGACTTCCCCAATCTTTAGCAACAGATGAGTTATCTCCAACACTCACAGCATCCCCCAAAGTCAACTGCTTTACTTTTGCAACATCACCGTCACTCACAGCTTCTTTCAAATCCCGTTTCAAATGAGCATTTCTAATAGCTTCATCTTGAGAAAGAGAACTCGTTTCAAAACACTTTGCTAGTGCATCATATATTCCCACTCGACGACTCATTTTACGATACTGGCGCTCCGTGTCCAAAAGCTTCGCCATCAGCTCCAAATGCATCGCATCTTCATGACAAAGTTCTTCCAGCACAGCCCATTCATCACTACCAAGCAAACTGTTACCAGCACCAGGACGCGGGTCTATAAAAGGTTCGCCTGTGACTTCCTGATAAATGCGAGGTAAACTATCATCAAATTCGTGTCTTTCTTCAAGCCAAATCCGTCTGATTTCACTCAGTTCTTCAATCGTAATCAGAGTGAGGTCGCGCATATTTTCTGGTGCGGTGCGCTGGATGTCTGCTTGAATCGTCAGCAGCTTTCTGAGCCAATATTCTCTAGCTTCCTTAAGATAAGGACCAGGAATAGGCTCAACCGACACCTCACCTTCTAAGTTTCGTTCATACAGAGAGACTTCACCATTTCTGCGTCGGAAATCTCGCAGATTGCGGTTTTCTTCCGCATCCAATTCTTTACGAAATTCTAATAAAGGTAGTAACCACTCCTTCTCTTCATCGTTTTGAATCATCGCTGCTAGCGATTTATCCTGACTCACCATCGTACAAACCCAGCAGCCAAAGCGAGAGCTACCACAGCTGGGGGTTGATGTATCCACCACTAAGGGACATTCATTATCAGCACTAGCACCTCTGTACATTGCGAATAAATCCTTGTTGCTGTATCCCCAAGGATTTTCCCACTGCATAAGATATAGCCAAACTTCATCGTTTTGCCAATCTTCAATTGGGCTGTAAACTAGAGAATTCGGTAAGTTCATATTAGGACTGAGGTGGTCTCGCACCCGATAGGCTTCCCATTTCTTCATTCTGGCTGCGCGTTTTGTACTTTCAGCTTTGCGAGTCCCTAAGACAACGATCGCCTCACCACTATTACGGATAACATCGCGAATAAAGCGATTCGATGGGTTAATTTTGAGACGCTCTGTACACCACCGGAATTTTCCTTTTGGTGCTGGGTATCCTTTCCCAATTAACCCGACCCAAAATGTTTCTTTAAAGTCCGGTTGTAACAAATGGGGTTCTATGGGTATGTTTTGCTCTTGAGCAGCGAGCTTCATCTGCTTTAAGGAATTGCGTACCCATGCTGACACATAAGGATTTTCCACCAGCGTGTCTGTCGTGATCACGTGTATTGTTTTCGTTCGTTTGGAAGATGGAAGGGCTGCGATCGCATTCCAAACCAGCTGTAAAGTCGCAGTGCTATCTTTACCCCCTGAATAACCAACCACCCAGGGTATAGCATCCAAGCAGTATAATTCTTGAATTTCAGTGGTCAGCGCTTGGATATCTTCTACTAAATCAGCTACTGTCCTCTGACCTTTATCTTTATTGTCTGACTGTTGGGCTGTACTCATTGATTTATCTATAAGTTGGCTGGCTCTAGTTTATTTTGACAAAGGATACCCAGCATTGCATAAACTATCACAAATTGTAGTTTTTAAAAACTCCCTTGATAAAGTCTCAATTTCTTATATAGTTATGCTGGGCTATATACTTTTGATTTTTAAAAACTACAATGGACAACATTCCAGGTGCTCCCATCACTGATACCCCTCGTCAGTCTGTAGAACCAGAAGATAAGCATAAAAACTTACTCTCTTCACTGCTACACAACTATCTTGGCGCTAACAACCAGATTCTAGTCCAGAAAACCGAGATGGGTGGTATTCCAGCATATATTAGTTCTGTCACCTTGGAATGGTTTGCACGTCGGGTTAACTTTGCTTCATGCTTACCCCTGCTTCAGAAAAAGTATAACCCCCAAACAGATAACGTCGAGATTGACGCAGATAGCATTGATGAAGTTCAACAACGTCCCCTAGATTGGTCACGTCAAGCGCCCCTAGTTCAATATTTAGCAGCACGGAAACATCACAAGTTCCCTCCTGTTCTCGTTGTCATCAATCAGCCGTGGGTGGATAATCCTAAAGCGCCGGAATGGGATGGTGAAGGACGAGCTATAAAGTCTACCACTGAATTCACACCATTGGATAAAGATGGTAGATTTGGTTTGCTCAACGTTTCTGAGGAGAATGTAACTATTTATGCTTTGGATGGTCAACATCGATTGATGGGAGTCCAGGGGTTAATGGAATTGCTTAAAACAGGGAAACTTCAGCGATACAGAAAAGATAAAACCCCTTACGGCACTGTTATGACGGTAAGCAATCTGATAGAACAGTATCACGTATCGCCCGATAATCTCGACAGCTTACCTCACGAAGAAATCGGTATTGAATTTATTTGTGCGGTTGGTGCGGGTGAAACTCGCGAACAAGCAAGACTCAGGGTCAGGTCTATCTTTGTTCACGTCAACTTAATGGCTGTCCCTTTGAGTAAAGGTCAACTCGCACAGCTCAATGAAGATGATGGTTTTTCCATTGTTGCTAGAAAGATTGCTATTACCCATCCTTTATTAGAACAACGTGAGGATAGAAAACCTCGCGTGAATTGGAATAGTGCAACTGTTGCTGCAAAATCAACAGTTTTAACAACTCTGCAAGCTCTTAAAGAAATGTCCGAGAAATATTTAGGACAAAAGTTCTTACACTGGAAACCTTTTGACAAAGGTTTGATCCCCATGCGACCAGAGGACGAGGAACTCGAAGAGGGGATGAGGGATTTTCAAACACTGTTCGATTATTTAGCGACGCTTTCGAGCTATACAATTTTGGAATATGAAGACACCCCTGCTTTACGCCGCTTCAGCTTTGAGAAAGATGGAGGCGAAGGAAATCTGCTTTTTCGTCCTGTTGGTCAAGTCGCCTTAGCGCAAGCTTTGGGTATTTTGGTATTTAAAATGGGGATATCGTTAGAAGACATTTTTAAAAAGCTTCGCAAATTTGACCGCGAGGGTGGTTTTAGTGGGATGGAGCATCCTAAATCTCTATGGTATGGCGTTTTGTACGACCCGAACAAAAAACGGGTACAAGTTGCTGGAAAAGATTTAGCTGCGAAGTTGCTAGTTTATCTTTTAGGTGGTATACAAGATAACATAGACCGTGCCGAACTCCGCAAAGAGCTAGCTCAAGCCAGAACTTTTGAAAATCAAACCATAGACTTTCATGGGAACTTTGTTACACCTAAGCAAGTAGGACTTCCGTCTATTCTTTAAAGTTGGAAATGGAACACAGAAGTTATTTTGGTTGTCGTATAAAACAACGTCGTGATGAAAATACCACTAAGACTCGATCCCCCCAACCCCCCTTATGAAGGGGGGCTTTAAACCCCCCTTTTCAAGGGGGGCTGGGGGGATCAAAACGGGATGAGCACTACTAACCAAGCAGTATTGGGGTAAATCTCTATGTGGTCTCCCATGTGGCTTTTACTGATTATAATTATAATATAGGTAGCATAAACTATAAGTAGTGTCTACCACAGTATCTAGGACTTGTGTATGCCTTCAATAGATGAGGATAGCAATAATAACACTTCACCTGAGGTGAAAGCTCAATTTAGTGCATTGATTGAACCGATGTTCTCGCACTATCATCGCGATCGCTGTTATTTAGGGCTAATTTTGCAACAGGGAAAGCGAAGTATGTTGCAAATTAATGTTCCCGCAAGTGACTTTGCGAGTCTTCTTCAGGCGAAACCGTCTACTGGAAATGACCCGGATTCTGGTAAAAACCGTCCAGAAGTCCAAGGACACGCTGAGGAAATTAAAGAATATATTTGTGACCGTGCTCGAAAGGGAAGCCCTTGGATAGTGGGGACGCTGACTGCGAATGTCAACCCACAAGACATCACCATTATTCAATTATGTCGAAACATATGCTTTGTCATAATTCCTCGTAAAGTTAAGTTAGATATTACTGATGGACAGCATCGCAAACGTGCTATTCAAGAATTAATGGATGGTGCTGATAGTGAGTTAATTGCTGATAATGACTTTCCAATTACGCTGGTTTTAGAAGGAGATTTTCGCCAATGTCAAACAGATTTTAGAGACATGGCTCAAACCAGACAGCTAGACAAATCATTATTACTATCATTTGGCGAGTACTCTGGTAGAGTCGGGATGACTAAAGCATTAATAGAAAAAGTGTCAATGTTTTCTCTTAAGACAGAAAAAATTAAATCAACACCATCAACGAAACATAAGCTTATTTACACGACAAATTATATCGCTCGATTTGTTAGTTGCGTTTTTACAAATAACCCCAATGATGAATTAAAGGGCTATGATGTTGAAGTGAATTCTGATGCTTTAGCTGAATGTTTAAATCAGTTTTTCGATGAATGTGAAAGTACACGTTATATTTCTGAGAAAACAGTTGAAGAATTAACAGTTGATGCGATCGATACTTTTAAAGAAGATTGTTTACTAGGTGTCAGTGTGGGATTAGAAATTTTGGGGCGCTTGCTCTATTGTGCTTACTCGTCGGATAGTTATTATTTTCACGAAGGAAAAGTTTCCCAGCTACTACAGATAGATTGGTCAAGAGGAAACCCTCTTTGGAGGGATAATGTGGTGAGGATAGACCCCAAACCTAAAAATCCAGATAAGCCTTATAAGTTATCTACTGCTGCAAATGCTGTTATTGATGCGGTTAAAATGGTAAAAATTAGCCTTGGATGGCTTGAGGCTAGGAGTTGAGGGCGGGAAAATTATGTGTGGAATTGTACTACTCCCTTCTCGCTATAAAATTACCGATCTGCTTTTCCTCTTTCTTTGCGCTCTTTGCGTCTTTGCGGTTCATTTAAATAAGTAATCTACCCTACGGGAACGCCTGACGGCGAACGGGCGGAAAGGGAGTAGTTGTAGTTGCGGTGCATGCGCTAAAGCGCAACTACAAGCCTTTATCTAAGAGAGGAATTTGCTGAGATCGAATTCTTCCTCTGGCTGCTCAAGTTTATTTCGTTCTGAGCTCAGAATTAATAAAATTCGTTCTGTGTAATCTACTGCTCCTCTTAGTTCATTTTGCAAGATTTCTAGCCCACCATTAGCATATTCTTCAAATATCTGATTCCGTTGTTGTTCGTATTCCTCTTCGTTGGGGGAGAGTATTTTGATATCTTTAGTTTCGGTCAGTCCTAGTAATTTGATAACTCGGTCGTGTCCCATGGAACTGAAATACTCTAACCTAATTGGAGATGGTTCTCTTTTCGATATCTCCCCTAGGGAAACGCGTCTTTTGTGCTTTGCGCCTAAAGCAGCTGCAAATACAATAACATCAGCATAGGTCTGGAATGGACCTGTTTCACCATCACCGGATGTTAAAGCTTTTACCAAATCAGCTTTGTCTTTAGCAACTCTAATTCTTCCCGTTTCAGCCATATTACATATCTATTTTGTTAAAATTTTAACATAGCGTATGAGGGAAGAAGAGGGTTCATTTTAAATTTAAAATAGTAAATTGCAATACTAAATTTATAGCAGCGATAGAATGCGAACCTTATACTATACACAGCGATCGCCTTACGCTCGCAAAGTCAGAATTATCCTCATAGAGAAGCAGCTACCTTGCGAACTCAAAGCAACAGACCTCATCAATAAATCTCCAGAATTTCTCAGTCTATCTCCTATTGGGAAAGTTCCTGTGTTAGTGGATGAAAACGGCTTCGTTATTTGGGATTCAACACAAATTGTGGAGTATCTAGATGAGACTTATCCTCAGCCCAGTTTTTATCCAAGCGATCGCATCGAGCGTTGGCGCTGTCGTCAGGGGGAAGAGTTAGCAGACAATTTTACAGACAATGCTGTGGGGTTGTGGCGCGAAACCACTAAAGGAAATCAAGCTGATTCTGAAATCCAAGCCAAATATCAGTCTAGCATTAATCGCATTTTGGGCGTTTTTGAGCAAAAGTTGACTAACCAGACCTACCTGTTAAACGGAATCTTCAATGCTGTTGATATTGCAGCCATATCAGGCTTAGATTACTACAGCCTAAGATTTGGCAACGATTGGCAGCAAGAGTATCCTCAATTAAGTCAATGGTGTGAGTTATTGCACCAACGTGAATCAATCCAGTCTACCATGCCACAAGCATAAAACAATTTCCCATAGTTTGATTTGTGCGATTTGTCACACCATAGAAACCCGGTATCTTTAAGATACCGGGTTTCTCACCTCTAAAGAATGATGCGCGGATTGCTATACTTTGAAGGGTCAGCACTTCAGCTAATCGTACCAGTACCAACTCAAGCAGCTGCTCCCTCATATCTCCCCTCTTAACAAATAAAAAAAGCTAAACTTTTTGTCTTAGAGGATGTTTGAAAAGTCCTTTCATTAGTAACAAAACATTCAATATCCCCCTAAATCCCCCTTAAAAAGGGGGACCGTTAGAGTATTTTCCCCCCTTTTTAAGGGGGGCTAGGGGGGATCGATAAGTGACTAAAATCACAACCAACCACTTTTCAAACAACCTCTTAAGCTTCTTTAAAGGCTTAAAGTAAGAATAGAATGTCGAGTACCTGTATCATGTGGCTATAATGAGTACAAAAAAAACAGAAGATCCTTCCATCAAAGATACTGGACTTTGGACAAAGACTTCTGCCGCTGTAGAAACTTCTATTGTCGCAACTTCTGGCGCTGCTGGGATAGCAGCAGCAGTAGCCGCTACTTCTGGTGCTATTTTTGGAGTTACCGCAGCACCTGTAGGTGCTGTGGTGGGATTATTGTTGGCTAGTGCAATTGCGGCAACAGCAATGTTCAGTTCTAATAAAAATAAATCAGAATTATTGGATAATGACGGCGAAGAAGATTTCTAGTGAAGCCAGATGACGATAAAGAAGAGAATGAATACTAACTTCGTATAACAATCATCTTTTTATATGCTGGTATTTACAGTTATCTTTTTGACTGGTGCGTTCATCATATTTTTTTATAAAAAAAAAGGGCAATCTACCAACACTGCAAGCTGTGTTGTTAGTTATGCTATCTGTTATAGCAGCAATACAAAATATTAAATTTTTTGGCGTTGCATAATTGCGGGATGTTTTTGAATTCTTGTAAACAAAAAAATCTAATCTCTTCCCTCCGGGACGCTACCGCGAACGCGCACTTCTCTTCTCTTCGAGAAGCTTCTCTTCCCTCCGGGACGCTACCGCGAACGAGAGGCTCCGCCAACGCGAACGAGACGCGACCCGATCGCGTCTTTGCTGTTCAATAATTCATCCCTATTTTATGCAACGCCAATTTATCTGCGTTCATCTGCTACAGGCTATGGTTTTTTAATCATTTCTTATAAATCCCTTAACCATTACCAACTTCAACAATCTCCGTATACTCAAACTCATTCGGACTTTGCCTAACTAAAGGATACCGTTCCCCACGCAACTCCAGATAATCCTGTTCGCAATCAGGCTTAGAAGAATGGTAAACTAACACATATTCTCTACCAATTCTATCTGCCATTTCTTCCTCTACCTCACCTCGCCACTGGGTTTTACTCACCAGCACAATTAACTGATTTGCCATTTTAGGAATTATCTTGGCAATTTGACGCCGAGAAATAACATCCAAACTACCAAAAGGCGAATCCATGACAATTGGGAAAACGCTACTATCAGGAACCATCAACATTTTCCTGTTTTCACTCCAATCCCTGACCCTATCGATAATGCTGGCGATAAATGATAAACTGAGAATTTGATTTTCTCCCGTAGAAGCTGCGACTGGCATTTCTATTCCTACAGTATTTTCTATCAGTGTTAATTCGTATTTCTCACTGATTTTAGGAATATAGGGCGTAAATGAAATTTCACTAAATATTTCTTGTACCCGCTGCTCTAATTGCAAGCGAAATTGGGTTTCTTGACGATTTTTCACTACCATTAACCTGTCAATAGCTTCTTGTGTTGCGGTAATACGCCGCTGCGCCAGTGCTTGTCTGTCTTCATTCAGTTTTTGCTTGGATATTTGTTTCTCTAAGCCTTCTAACTGAGTTTTATAGTTAGCAATTTGTTGCTGATTTGCTCCTTGTTCTAGTGTTAAGTCTCTAATTTTTTGTTCAATTTCATCCAAGCGCTTCTGCAAGTTACTAATTTCTTCGTTAGAATCTTTTCGCAACCGCTCTTGAATATTATCTAGTTCACTTTCAATTTCAGATACAGTTTGTCTTAATTGAGTGATTCTAACTTGTTCTCTATCAACCTCTTCCCAAAAATTGAAGGCTTGCTTGTCAATGTCATCGATTTGAGCACTTATACGGATGGCTGTTTCTTCTAGCAATGAGGAACCCGCCCTTTCCAATATTTTTTTGAGATTGCGATGGGAATGAGTTCCTTCACGTAAATCTGTACCACAAATACAACGTTTGGAGTTGAGTAAATCGTGGACAAATTCTTTAGAAATCCCAGATGTTAATTCTCCTCGTTGTTTCAATTCATTGACAATTTCGCGAAATTCTGCTGTGGGTTCAGCTAAGAAAACTGCGTAACCCCTTGCAGAAATAATTTTTTTGAGGGCTTCTTTAGTATCTCGCAAATTGTTTTGATTGGAAGTTTTCTGTTTTTCTAAATCTTGACGTCTTTCCTCTAATTCTTTAGCAGCACTCAGTTCTCGAAATCGATGACTTGTTTCTTTTTTAAAGGTTTCTTGATATTCTAACTCCTGTTTAATTTCTAGCTGGCGTTGATTGAGGCGGTCGATTTCTTTTTCTATCTTTTCTAGGTCTTTTAAAAGCTGTTTAATTTCTGAATTTCCAATAGTTTTTAATTCGTTCTCCAAACTTCTTTTTGCTTCTTTGAGATGATTGATAGAACGATTAATAACTTCTACACCTAAGAAAATCTTTGTCGCTTCAGCAATTTCTGCTTTCTTGTCCGAACGGACGATTTCTTCAATACGCTCGCCGTCAAAGAAGAAATATTGATGTAAACTAGTTGGTAAGATTTGCCCAATTATGTCCTCTGGCTGCTGAGGTGGGAAATACCAACGTCCATCATCCCCAGCAACCTGCATCCGCAGTTCTGTTTTTCCCGCACTGATATCAGCTTGATTTTTATAAACCCGACACGATCGCTTGACATTGTAACGTTTCCCTTCGTGTTCCCACTCAACCTCTACCCAGCATTCTACAGGTTGTCCTGGTTTGGCTTCTGCGATCGCCCGCTTATTCACCAACTGATCCACCGATGCAAAAGCTGCACTAAATTTCTCATACAGCACCCAAGTAAACGCATTCAGGAGACTGGTTTTTCCAGAACCATTGTTCCCGTGAATTATCGTGGTGTTGCGAATATCACCCCCCGCCAAAATCACCTCTGGCGTCTTCCCATAAAAGGAGCGAAAGTTGCAAAGCTTAATCGAAATCAGCTTCATCGGACAATTTCCTTCACAATCGCCAAAATATCATCATTTATGTGACTGTTGACTTTTTTATCTAATCGGCTTTTTTCTAATTGCCATACTCTCTCAATAATTTGCCTGACTTCTGGGGGTGCGCTGGTAATGGGTTCGTGAACGTAATCAAGATTGATTTCTTGAGCCATAGTTGCTTTGACAGTTGAATAGTTTGTACATTTTAACCCCAGACGAGCACACTATCATCAGTAAACGTACGACTAGTTATTTTTTATCAAAATTTGAAGAATTATGAAGAAGCCGTGAAATAAATTTCCGGCTCAAAGCTCAAACCCGTTCAAACGGGTTAACATTCTGAATTTTAGCCAGCTTTAGCTGACTTGAGCTTTGAGCCCGAACTTTAGTTCAGGGCTAAATACGGATACTAAAAATTAAATATCCAACAACCCGTACCGCTTCTGTAGGTTCAGTAACTTCATCCTAGCTTCACCAGCATTGTCAGCTAAATCGGCAAATTCAACAAACCTCAGTAATTCCTTCCGCAGCAAATTGCGTTCCACTTCTAAGGTGTTCCTGTCTAAATCTGGTGGTAAAACAATCATGTCAAATATTGTTGCTCTGTCTTTCCCTGGATGGGGACGCAAAACTCGTCCTCGTCTTTGAATAAACTGGCGTGGATTACCAGAACTTGCTAAAATCACAGCAGTTTGAATGGCTGGAATATCAACTCCTTCATCCAAACAGCGAATTGCGACTAAACCTTGCAATTCACCGCTTTCAAATTGACGGCGCAACACTTCTCTTTCTTCGAGAGGTGTTTGGGCGGTGTAGGTGCTAACCTTGTAACCGAGTTCTACACCCAAAATTTTGGCGACAGCTTTGAGTTGATGCAAATTAGAACGTTGTCCCACATCTAAGGAACCGTCGCTGCAATAAAAAAGAGTATGGGTTGTTTCGCGACGATTTACCATCAATTCACGCAAAGCAGTTAATTTATTTTCAGCCGCACCGATTAACCTCGCCCTTTGCATCAACAACGGTTTTAAATCCTCGCTGCTCTCAAAGTCTGCAAGTTCAATATTGTCCCGTTCCCTATATAGAAGTGCGCGTCCAATCTTTTGCGTTAACTTTGCATAAGCACGGCTTTCTGTTTCTGTTAGCTCTACTAGTATAGGATAATACAAGTAGTGGACTAGAGCACCTTGAGCGATCGCATCTCTTAAGGTAAACTCTGGCTGCAGAACTGGACCAAAATAATCAAATAAAGATTGGGTTCCATCTTCATCAAAATACCGTTCTGGTGTTGCAGACAAAGCCAGTCGTAACCCAACCCGTCGTGGTAAGCTTTCTTCTAACCTAGGTGCGCCTAAGTTATGGGCTTCATCACCAATGATTAAAGTCCGTTCGGGAAAGTACTTGAGTTGAGATTGAAAGCCATCGCCAATGAGAGTGGAATTGCTAGTAATAACCGTGAGAAACGGTTGGGAACCGGAACGGAGGTTATATAGCTGTGTGGACAGTTGGCTTTGCCAAGTCCTGAGGTTCTCAAAAGCTAAAATGGGTTGCAAATTAAACTTTTGACATTCCCGTTCCCATTGGGTGACAAGATGGCGGTACGGACATACAACCAGTAACGCTTGCAAGTTAATTTGCTTGTAAAGTTCGCAGACAATAGCTAAGGCGGTAATTGTCTTCCCGCTACCAGTTGCCATTTTCAGCGTACCTCTACCATTGTTAGCAAACCAGTTTTTCACGGCTTGTCGCTGATAAGCCCGCAATTTTACCGTCGATGGTAATTTCGGACATCCCGGTAATGGTTGCTGTGTGCGATATCCTTTCTTATTTTCACCTACAAAGGGTGATTTGAGGATAATAGGGTGTGGGGTATGGGGTGT
>JAWQFQ010000242.1:0-14180 GCA_035967975.1 Scytonema sp. PMC 1070.18 | reverse complement strand
GAATTTTGCGTAGCGACTCCTGGGGATAGTCTGACTCTGTAGGAAGTCGCGATCGGGTGGTTGCTGCACAATTAAAATATATGTAATACTAGGTAAATATCTTTATTATAGGCTAGAACGTACCCAAATGGGAAAATAGCACGCTAAGAAATTACTATGATTCTTTAAACCGTCCCTCAGTAAGGCTTTCAGCCATAACTTAGCTTTGATGTTTTAAACCACTTTTGCGGCTTTTTGTCCAATTTTTTTTGATGATTGTGAAACTTTAAAACACTTACCATGTAAAGGATTCAGCTTTTTTATCAAAACCTTAGCGTACTATTTTCCTATTTGGGTACGTTCTAGCCTGCTTTCGCTCTCAATGCATTTGTTAGCGTTTTAGGTAGCTTGAAGTTGATGGACTCGCGCTCGATTTTGGTCATGTCTGTACCCGCGATTTTGTACCACAGTACAGATTTTATCTTTGTTGGGGCGATGACAAAACGAAGGACTGTAACCATAACATGAGCGCTCGGTAAACCCAATTCGGGAAAAAAGCGAAATGATGTCAAGCGATCGCTTGAATCTTCAACGTCATTGCTGCTTACGATAACGATGCGGCTGGCAAAGAAATTTATTTGGCAATCCAATCCATCATCCCTCACACCACCAGACTCAAACCAAAAGCTAAGGACTCAAGGAACGAAAAGTTTGTATCTCAAACGAACATAATATCAACTGGGCTGATTGTGGTAATTCCTGCTACTTTTGCAATTAGTTCATCATTAGGACTAGAACCAACAACACCATCATCGTCTAAAAATATTGATAAGCTTGTGTCGTCTTGATTTATCCCAAAAGTGTAGTCGCTATATTTCCCTTTTAAAACAATAAAATCATGCTTGGAATTAAAATCTGTAATTAGGGCATAATCACTAGTCCCTGAAGTGTTTAAATCTTCGTCATTATAATAACTACGATTTGGATCGCCTAGTACAAATATATCTACTCCTTCTCCGCCTGCTAGTACATCAACTTCTCCAGCTACGAAACTTTCACCGTTGCCGTTGAGCATATCCAAGCCATCGCCACCCAAAATTAAATCATTACCTGCACCGCCAATTAAAACATCCCATCCTTCATCACCTACTAAAATGTTGTCATTGGTTGTGCCAAAAAGATAATCATCTGATTCAGTACCTATAATTCCGTTAGTTGCTATTATCAAGTCTTCTAATGATATAGGTGCTTCATTATCAACGGATAGGACTTCTGCTGAATATAAAGCTTCAGATCCAACTCCGGTATTTTTTTGAGGAGATTGAGGAGTAGGATTTGATGATTTAAGTTTATTGGTGATATAAGTTTCCAATCTTATATTGTTGTCAATGAACTCTACGGCAGCATCAGGAATTGGGATAGGATATTTTTGATTAATCCCTTCAATAACAGCATCATCAATTAGGTTACCGAATGGTTCTATGCCTGCTTCAATTAACACTTCTGGATTATAACTATTCAAGCCTTTTTGTTCAGAAATCCTTACTGCTGAATCCGCAGTTTGAATCATTGCGATAAAAATCTTGAAAGAAAGTCCACCAGATTCTCTATAAGTTCTAAATAAAGTACCTTGAAGCGGATACTTTTCATCTAGATATTTTTGAATGGCATCTAACCATTCTTCACTTCCTTCTTTGAGACTTTCTGTGGCGTTGGTAGTATATTCATCTCGGTATTGTTTTGCATAGGGTGTAATAGGAGGCTTCTCTTTGCTGCTTTCACCTTCACCAATTAAATAAACAAAATTACTGCCTCTACCATTTAGAGCCTCTGCAAAAAGTTCCTCTAAAAGTTTGTTAACAACTTCATCAACATTCCAGTTCCAATAAGGATTAGACTGACTTAATTCATACTCTGTAGGAACGTATGTAAAAGTAATATTGTCATAGAAAACCGAATTTGGATATTCACTTGAACCGCCAGCAAACTGAATATAACTAATCTGTGCTCCATCTACGGTACTGACAGTTAGTGTTACAGAAGTAAAATTTTCTCCCCCACCAGGCAAAGTTTTGATGTCTGTTCCTATTAAAGTATTTTTGGCATCAAACGCTTGAAGAGTGACCGTATCTTCATCAACTCCATAATCCCCAACCGTAATTGAAACAGTGTTTGTAAAAAACGAGCCACGTTCGCTGCTATTATTACCAAGTTCATACTTAAAGGGAGTAGCGTCATTTTCTGCAAAAAATGGATCGAGGCTGTAATTACCAAACTCAGGCGGTTTTGCTTGATCGCCAATGTTACCCATGATGTCAAAGCGGCTCCCTCCCCGCGTCAGCGTGCCTCCAAACAGTTCTATTAAGCTACCTGGACGACTTTCAAAGGGAGGTATAACTGTGGGATCTACAGACTCAAAATCGATAATTCTAAGAGGATTACTAGACATAGCTATTGGTTTCCTATGGGTAAATGGTAGATTTTTGAAAACATCAGTAAACCAAAAAGTTTTTTAGAATCACAAAACAACCATTTATTGAGTATTTCAAGCGATGTTATTAGTTAACCTAATGCGATGCGGAAGCCGCCACTACGTGAACGCCTTTAAACCAATACTGTTAACCTCCCTATTTACGAAGGCTGAAAAGACTGATTTTTACGTTCATTTCTAAAAATTTGTGCTTTATTGAACATTTATGACTCCGGAATCAGCTTACTATGCTCCGGCAGTTTTTATACCCGCTATTCAAAAACCCTTAACAAAAGTTAAAAATGTTGTACCTCAGGTAAAGAACCCGACTTGAATGCACTCTGTGTAAGATTAGTATAGGTTTTGAAGTGTGAGCGATCGCATAGGGGGTTGCGATCGCCTTGCATGAGGACTTATCCTTTATCTATCTTGGATAAGGGTAAAGGAACTCAAAAGGAAACGATTGATTTATCGGAGAAAACGGAGGATGCGATCGCCTGCCAATTAATAACCAGCAACGCCGGATTCAACAATAGCTTGCGCCATAGGGGATGATACTATTAACCCACATCCCATCACACTTCATTTTAAGCGGAATTTACTCGTCCTCTACTGCGCCCAAAGCTTTGAGCGTAGATTTTTCAGATTTTGTCAAACCAGTAATACCTGTGATATTCATTCCTGCATATGGCTTGTTTATGAAAGTATTTAGGCACTCACCTGTATTGGTATCCCAAACCTTGATTGTTTCATCATAACTACCACTAAATATAAGTCTACTGTCGAAACTGATAGCTACTGACTGTACTCGTTGAGTATGACCATGCAAAGTTCTCAAACATTCTCCTGTATTTACGTCCCAAAGTTTTATTGTTCGATCAAAACTACCACTCACTAAAATTTGACCATTGGGACTAATAGCTACTACCTCTATTCTGCTTGTATGCCCTTTTAAAGTTTTGAGGCATTGCCCAGTGCTAATATTCCATAATTTTACTGTATTATCATCACTACAACTAGCTAGGGTTTTACCGTCAGAACTTATTGCTAATGACCATACAGATTCTTGGTGTCCTTCAAAAGTGCTCAAGCATTTTCCTGTAAAAATATTCCATAACTTTACTATTTTGTCACCGCCACTACTAGCTATAGTTTTACCATCAGGACTAACAGCTACTGACCATAACCAATCAGTATGCCCTTCTAAGGTTTTGAGACACTCTCTCGTTTCAATGTCCCATAGTTTGAGTGTTTTATCACCACTAGCACTAATTAAAATGTCACCACTAGGACTAAAAACGACTGAATTGACTCCACCGCTATGCCATTCCAGATTTTAATTGTGCGATCGCTACTGCCACTTGCTAAGATTGTACCGTTTGGAGAGATGGCAATAGAATTTACGCGATTGTTATGCCCTTGTAAAGTTTTTAAACATTCTCCAGTGGAGACATTCCATAGTTTAATTGTTTTGTCATAACTAGCACTAGCTAAGACTTTACCATTTGGACTAAAAACAATTGACCTTATCCAATCCTTATGTCCTTCACAAACTACAACTGGTTGACTACTTTTAAGTGTCCAAACTATAATTTTACAATTAGCATCACTTGTGGCAAAGAATTTACCATCAGGACTAAACGTTACCGAAAAAATTCCACCGAAGACTTTGGGAAAAACAGTGTCTGCTAAATTTGCACGCGTGAAATTTACACGCTGCAGACTAGCATTAGAAAAGTTAGCTCCTTTAATCGAGGTATGGCTTAAGTCTTGACCTACTAATGCATCTTTATCAAGATTCACCAACAAGGTGGCTGCATTCCCCCCAACGTAACCAACTTCATCCTCAGTTTTCCCTCGCGTTGTCTCGATAACACTAATCAACGATTCGTTATTACTTAACATTGGTACCAGCAGATCAATTACAGCTTTCGTCAGTTGATCTCGCCCAATTGTCTCCCTCAACTTGGACAATGGTTCACGAGTGAATAACTTAAGGGGTGCGATCGCATTACGAGAAGCAAAATAAACAGTGACTCTACACTGACTGCTTTGGCATAGTCGCGCAGGGGGATGACCAAAGGCAAGCGAGGAAGCTCAGTTCCGCGTTTTTGTGCTTCGCGATATCGTTGGAGTGCTACCCATGCATAGTGCAGAGCAAACCAAGTTTTGCCAGTCCCGAATTCCCCTAATATGGAAATATGCTCCTTAGCAGGGTCATCTAGCCAACGGTCAATATAACCGTCAATCCAACCGTCTTCCTCGTCATAACGGCTGGTTCCTATTTGGCGTTTGGTAACGGGGTCAATTTCTTCCTTAGTACAAGCTAGGGGTATGTATTTTTGGTCTATCTTCCGCCGTTTTACCTCTGCTTCTAACCAGTCAAGATATCCGGTAAAGTCTGCATCTTGAGCTACGAGTTCATCAAAGGTGTAACATCCGAGGTGTTGATTAGACTCTTTTTGAACTTCATGACGAGCCGCTCGTGAGATGCGACGGGCACTCACCAACCAACCTTCATCCGTGCGTTGTTGCTCTACTGAAGAACTTAACGCCATCACATCACTTAGCCCTGCTTCTCCGGCAATCCCGCGTATGAGAATGCGGTCATATCGATTGCGTCGAACGGGAATGTTAATAATCCACTCGAAGAAATCTTCTGCCCAAACTTCATACTTCTCGAAACGGTAACCCAGAGTCTCAAACCAACCGCGCATTTGTTGGGCGAGTGCATTAGCCCGACAGAATAATTCGTAATTCGTAATTCGTAGTTCGTAATGAAAAATTCATTAATTATAAATTAATTCCTTCAGGGTGCGAGCCCCTCAATTTATTGATGGAAAAGAAAAACAATTATCCTTTTATTCAAGCCCCTCAATTTATTTATGGGGTAATTACGAATTACGAATTACGAATTACGAATTGTGCGTAGCGCTTGACTCCCTCTAAAGTTGGTAATCTGTCTAATTGTTCGGTGATGGTGACTAGTTTTTTATGTAGGGATGCGATCGCCTGATTGGTCAACACTTCCTGAGGGGTACGGCTGCGTCTGGCGATTTCTGAGAAAACTATATAAAAAGCAGCAATTTCCCGTTTGACATCAATGCCCAAGCTTTTGATTTCATCCCCCAAAGCATTTACTATAATGCAACATCCCCAAAGCGATCGCCGTGTGGCAAACTCTACATTATATAGAGTGGTTTCCCAACGAGAGAATTAAACTGTATCGTCCTTCCAACCACACGGGCAATCCCAATGCACTCTTGCCATATAATCTCTATCAAATTCAGCTCCGCAATTAGGACATCTACCCATAAATATAGGATGCCAGTCAAGCAACTCTAACTGCTCTTGTTGACTCCACTTCTGCCTGGGTTGGACAATTTCCTCTCCATTATAAAAAGATGCCTCAGAAATATCTTCCCGCTCAATCACCAGTTCCCCACAGATATATCTTGCCCCCTCTGGTTCCCACTGTTCCTCAGTTTTGATTTTTTCAGTTTTCGTGCCCATCTTGATTATTATTGCATCTGTTAAGGCATATAAGGGACAATTTTACCGCTATCCTTTAAATTTACGTTTTTTGAGATAGTACTATATTTACTGTCACTATTCCTATATAGAAGCCTTCGTGTTTGATGAGCCTATGAGCCAGCGATAAGCTGATGGCTTGGAGCGCGAATTAAGAGGCAAACGCTACTTACAATTGTAGGAGTACTCATTAAGTGCGTTCCAAAAACATTCGCTAAGCTTTGAGGGTGCGATAATCTGAAGAAAGCTTGCAAGGGCTGGGTATAAGCCCTCTTTCAGCTTCCGCTGCGCGATCGCAGTTGGAAGTAAGCCTTTTACCAACCCATACAGCCAGTCTTTTGATGAATCAATACTCATGATGGTTCTTATTTGCGATCACTCTATTAGGTAGGCTAAAACTAGCGATCGCAAATAGCAATAATTGACGGCTTGTAATGCTCTTGGGAAAAGATAATCTTCACATATCATTATGCATATTGCTATATTAGTTAACAAACTACATAAGATAACGATAAATGCTGTGCTTAAAATCATTTTACCAAGCTTATCTATTTGACCCACAAGAACTGGAAATCAAAGATGAAATTTTTGATAAGTATAAATATGCTTTAGCCTATATTGGGGTGGATTTTAATAGAGAAGACGTGCAAGAAGCTCTTCTAAATAGTGTTGAAGGTTTTGAAGATGCTTTGCGTGCTACCATTGCATATTGGTATTGGTTAGAAGCAAAGTCCGAAACCTTGGACAATCCTAGTCTTTGCTTAATCAAGGCATTGTGCAACCACTGGGATTCCCGCCATTGGCAAGATTGGTACTTAGACAATCCTAACTTCAGAAACCCAGGGGAGATTTTTTGGGAGCAAGCAGGAAAAGCTTTGGGTTTTGATTTGAGAAACCAAATCATTGCTGATATTAATTCAGACAACAACGGTATTGAGTCTGTGATGTTCCGGAATGGAAAAGCTCTTTCATTGGCTGCAGCGAAAAGATTGGGGTGGGAGAGATTGAAGGAAATTGCGGTGGGGGAGAGAATGAGGTGAGCGAAGTTCTCCCCACCAACACAGCAGCTAGTACATGAAGTGCGATCGATAGCTGAAATATGTTAAGATTTCACACGGGTCTACTTAGGGTTTATTATACCAAGTTATGTGATTGAGAAAATGCTCCATACTGCGTTCGGCTAAAGCTGCGATTGATAAAAAAGCTCTTTTGCTGGCTGATAGGTAATAGTGTTGTAGACGAGAGAACTACCACCCACCCCGGCTCCTCGATAAGCAGCAATGCCATCACCTAACTTGACATCAAGGACACCAGTATAGATGTCGATAGGAACTTGGTTAAATATGACTGTAGTTGGGCTAAGCCAAGTAGAGCGGCCATCTGGTTGTTGATACGTGCTAAAAGTATTGCCAGCATCAGTAATAGTCCACCGTCGCCCGCGCTCTAATACGACAGTTTCAATTCCTGCCTCACCCAAACGCAATGATGCAACGGCTCCACCAAAACCGCTACCAATGACGATCGCTTCAATGTATTCATCAGACTTATTTGCAGATGCCCTCAGACTTGACACACCTACGCAAGCAGCTGCTGCTACCGTACCCTGAAGAAATTGACGACGCTTCAGCACTCCGGTCATAGTCACTTCTCCTAGAATTTTTTTTCAATGAAAGCCGTGTCGGGAAAACTAGAAAGCAATTTTGTTTTTAGATTATCAAGCTTTGTCGCCATCCGTATATAGCCATGCAAAAATTTCTACTAAATGGCAACGTATAAATTACCATCCAAATCTTGCTTTTGTCCCTAGTCTTTAGTTCCGGTTTTTACCTAGCACAAAGTTGAGTTATGATGGGAGCAAAAATGGATTATGAAAGCTTGCGATCGCTCGAATATGAGAATTTGCTTTCGTCCCCAAAACAACTGCACTGCTATAATCCTTGACCAGAATGTTTCGTGGGCTTTGGGAAGGTGCAAAGTTTTTAACGTCGGTTTACTTACCAAAAGCTTATTGATCGACCATAAATACAGTAAAATTAAAAAAAAATTAACCAGTATTACAACCAAAATGTCTGAAACAACAGAAATTAGCGTCAGTTTTACCGCTAAAGTCATTGCGGCTGGTCGGGCTATCGAAACCCAAAGACCCGATGCTTTATTTCACGACCCAATGGCTGCACAGTTAGCAGGTAAAGAAGCTATTGAAGCTGCCATTCCCCTCTTAGAAGAATATGAAAAACAAGGGAGACCATTTACCTCAGTTCGGACTCGTTTTTTTGATGATTTCTTGAAGGACTGCTTTGGGCATATCCGGCAAATCGTTCTTTTGGGTTCGGGAATGGATACAAGAACATTTCGGCTGAATTGGCAAAGCAAAACTCATGTTTATGAAATCGATTTACCGGATGTACTGCTTTATAAAGAATCGGTTTTAAATGGGATGACTCCTAAGTGCGATCGCCACTCAATTTGTGCTGATTTAAAGGATTCACTTTGGGTGCAATTGCTGCTTGAGAAAGGTTATCAACCTTCAGAACCGTCCATCTGGATATTAGAAGGATTTCTCTATTATCTTAACCCAACAGAAGTAGAAAATCTTCTAACAAATATCACAAATTTGTCGGTAGCTGGAAGTTATCTAGGTGTTGATGTTATTAACACAGTTATCTGCAATGGCTCTGATGATTGGGCTAAATATTGGTTATCTAGTTGTGACAATCCCGAATCTTTTTTTGCTGCTTATGGCTGGAATGCATCAGCCATTCAACCAGGAGAAGAGGGAGCTTCTTTTGGGAGATTTACTTATCAATTTCCCGCACGTAATGTTCCGGATGCCCCTCATATCTTTTTTGTCAAGGCTATTAAGGAACATTAAGATTGATTAAATGAATCAAAATAAAAAATTATTTAAATAATAAACGGTAAAATACTTCCACCATCACAGGTAGCAGAAAAACAATCGCTATTTGAGTATGCGATCGCGTTGCATGGAGAGTAGAAAAAGATTGCATTTTTTACCCAATAGCCATCCAACCAGCACTAAAAGCATTACCCACCCGCTCAACTACAAGCCCAACCAAAGGCAACTTGAGTTTTATGCGCTTTACATTGTGTGATCTGACCGCATCCGGCGTCGCCAAACATAAACGGTAAATTGTCCTCTGAGTCTAGCTGAAACACCAATCGCATTTCTTGGTTGCATACCGGGCAGTCGGGATACTCAAGTCCTTGAACCCAGAGTGGCCAACCTGAAAGTTTGTCGCCTGGTTGTGGATATTGTTCGGCAATTTCATCCCATTCATCATCAGTTAAATCAATCCCAAGTTCTGTACCTTCAGAGCAATTTGGGTAATCTTGTATTTCCTCCCAACCTACTATTTGTTTTGGCGGGAAGTAATTCTTGATGTTCGGTATTTCAATATCTCGCACTTCTGTATCAGCTTGAATAATTCGGACCAGCGTACTTTTGGCAAAGGGCGACCAAGCAGCGCACTCAACTTCACAATTGCTATCAGTATTTGTACAGTAAAATAATTGGAGTAATCCGGTGCCAAACTCTCCTTTTAAGGATTTTGGCAAAGAGTCGAGATTAATTTGCACGAACAATTGCATGGGTTGACCGCAATGTTGACAATTAGGCCAGCGATCGCCCTTGTTTAACCACGGTTTTCCTGAGAATTTGGAGGCTTTGAGTACACCGTCACCCTCACTGACCTTTGGTAAAAAGGCTTTTCGTATGAATGGTTCAATGGATGCTCTCATTGAATTTATGTACGCAAGTACTTAATCCAACTTATATGATATCATACAAACAACTTGCTTGTTGGGTGTTTTTTGCAGTTCGCGCTTTTGATGTGTTTGGTAAGGTGCAGTATGCAACGGTAGAAGTGAGGAGCGCGATGGCTGACGCCGCCATAGGCGATCGCAATTCCCTCATACGAAAATCATACATTGTCGATAATGTGACAGTGCGATCGCACCCTATCACCGTCTCAACTTCCCCCACAATCAACGAGCTGCCGCTCTAGCGACATTTGCTGCAATTTCTGCATCCACACGACATTTTTTTAAAGCCAAAGCCGCAGGAAGACCGCGCAAATACCACCGGTAGATTTTGGCGATAAATAATTCTTCATTCTCATCCGGTCTCAAGGCTTGCTGTATGGCGCTTCTAACTTCCTCAGGTATCTTCGCTGCTAAAATTTCTCCCCTGAGTAAAGAAAATTCATCTCTGCCAGACTTTAAGTTGAGCCATTCCTTGAAACTCGCTTTATTGCCCAAAGAGCGCAATTCTAATATTTTATCTTTTAACCTTGGTGTTGGTTTTGGTACGGGCAAACCATCTGGAATTTCTACAGTAGGAGGTAATTTGGCTTTGAGTACAGAACCAGCTGCTGCATCAGCACGACTGTTTTTATGTCGCGGTATCCAGTTCAAATGGTACTTTTCAAACTGTAATAGTAGTTTACTAGCTTGTTGATAGAGTGGTTGGAGTCTGGGAGTTTTACACTTATAGCGCCTAGAAAGTTGGTAGATAACTAACTGGCTATCACCAAAAACTTTGATGTGCTTGCAGCCAAGTTCAATGGCTTTTTTTAAACCTGCAATAGCACCACTGTACTCTGCAACATTATTTGTTTGCACTCCCAAATCTACGGTAACTGTGATGGATTCACCTGTAGGCAAGTTAATGATGGCTGCTGCAGCCGCAGGACCTGGATTGGTGGGTTCGGCAGCGCCATCGAAATGAATAATAGTCCAATCTTTCTTATCTACACTCATTGTAATTTCTCACCTTACAGGTGCTATCCCGATCCGGATTATATATTTTTGTCAGCATTTGAGTTATTACAATGGCAGCATCTGGGTTGGGGTGTTGAGTAATTATACCGGATTGACCGCTTTTTTGTTTCTCTTTTTTCACCCCTTAATCCGTCCGACGAGACCGAAGGCGGGAAGACTTCCAAGAACCACAAACGTGGATGCTAACTGTGCAACTTGCACGGCGGTGGCTGACGATGGGACAATTTCATAACTGTGGGGTTGTGGCAGTTTTATTGCTGCGATCGCGGCACATCGGAACGCCTGAGCAAATAAGATTCGTCTACTAATGTGCGATAAACTCCTTTAATGTTAAGAGGTAGCCACTCCTCATACATAGGCAAATCACGATAGTCGTCGAGCCGAATTTCTTGCTGAAGTGTGGTGAGGTCTTTGCCTGCAAGTATGCCATCTCGGACAGAGCACTGGAGATACTGTTACCGAAACCTCCACCCTCAACTTAAAGCATCACAATTGTCTCAATTTTCGTAACCGTAAGACAGGACGACCCATGCCCTGGTTTTTTACAGTTGATGGGAGAGTCGAGCGAAGATTGGTGAGTGGCAACTTGACAATTGATGATGGTGAAGCTGTTGGAAGAAGCGCAATTGCTGGTGTTGGTATCAGTCAGATGCCTGGTTACATGGCTGCTGAGGCATTGGAGCAGGGGCTATTGAAAGAAGTCCTACGCGAATATCGTCCAAAAGAAGTCCCAATCACAGCTCTGTATTTAGAACGTCGGTTAGTTTCGCCTCGGATTCAAGCGTTTATTGACTTCATGGTGAAGCACAGACATCCACTCCCATCGTAAATACAGCCCCGGCGATCGCTATCCTTGATGGTTTCCCCTAACCCCCTACACCCCTCTCATTCATAAGCTCAGCTTATCTTAATGAAGCGATCGCGATGGTCTGCTTTTGTACAGCTAGGAATTCTTTCAATGACTGTCCAGTTTCCGTGGCGATCGCCAAGAAGCGGACGAGAGAGCGTCATCAATCTTTTGTCATCACCACCAGTACAGACTGTGCAAGTTGCACACCATCTCTAGAGCGATCGCTCACCCATCTGCCAGAACGAACCATGAATTGCGATCGCCCGAACGCACCTCACAACTATTCACTGAGGGTGCGTTCACGAGTATTTTGTAGCCCCTTTTTGTATTATTATAATACATAATGTCTAGACAGTTTTTTTAGTTATAAAGTACTATGTGAGGTGGCAGTGTGTTACGCACTTTATTTAGTGAGTGAGTGTTTTCTACTAACAGTAGAGCAGGACGAACGCTATCCTAAACTGACAATAAAAGCTGTGTCAGAAGATAGTGTGTGCTTAAAGATGATTCGTCAACTCATTCTGGAAGGAAAATATGTATACACTCTTTATCCATTAGATTTTTGCGGCTGTTACTTTCACTATGATAGCCCTGCCGCACTTGAAGAGGAGCTAAATGAATATATAGATTCTTTAAAGTACGATTTGAATTTGAGTAATTGGTTTAATCGCGAATATAAAAGCGTCGATATTTTCAAGGAAAAACAACGTCTATTTTGGCAAGAATTTTACATTGCTGTTAATTCCTTCCATCACTATTTAACCGAGCATATTGATGACGGTAGGATTATGCTCTATGTCACCTGGGGAGGCGATGAGGGCAAACCGATTGTAGAGCAACGCACCATCACTCCTGCTTTTTTCAGTGGAGAAAGTTGCAATCCGCTCGTCGAGAATTGTCTGTTCACGATTATGCCTTCTTAGCCCTTTTTATTTGAAAGCTCTATATTTAACCCAAACCACGCTGTTATGTGCAGTGTGGTTTGATAATTTGGGTCAATTTTGTGAATAAGAGTATTTCAGACATTTGCTTAAGTACTTAACAAAAAATAGTACCCTCTTGTGTACCAAAAACTTTTCGTAATCTTGTCACTCCAATTTGATGAATAACTTAGTCAACAAAATCAAGAGAAAAACAAACTATGACAATTGCTACAAACGCTCAACTAAACAAGCCAGTACTAAAAGTTGGATCTAAAGGTGATACCGTCAAAGAATTGCAAAATTTGCTTTTTGACTATGGTATGTATATATATATTGATAATATCACTGGTGCTTGTGTATATCCCGGTCGTGAAGTGATTGACGGTGTATTTGGTCCTAAAACCGAAGCAGCTGTCAAACTGTTTCAAGGCAAAATGTTCTTGCTCATTGATGGCATTGTCGGCGACAAAACCTGGAGAGCGCTTTACAAAGGCGCACCTGTGGATATGCCTGTTTTGAAAATCGGCAGCACCGGACAATTAGTTAAGCAAATGCAAGAGCGGATGGCTATCGGTGGTTACTACGTTGGTGCAATTGATGGCATCTTTGGTTCTAAGACACAAGCCGGTGTCAAAAATCTGCAACAAAATACTGGTTTGCCAGCTGACGGTATTGTAGGCGATCGCACCTGGTTTGAGATTAGCAAGATTAATACTGTTTTCTGCTAAAAGAATATTTCCTCTGAGCCAAATTTAATTCCTCAATTCCAAAGTTCCATATCTAAACCAAACCACACTGCTCGCTCACAGTGTGGATTTATACATTGTGGGAAGCGATCGCTCTATTAGGCAGACCAAAGCCTATCGCAACTAAATCCACCAATACTCAACTATATTTCATCAGATAGGTAACAAAATCGCGATCGCTCGAACGCACACTTATGCACCCTCACAACTATCCACTGAAAGTGCATTCACCAGCATTTTTGACCTAAACAGCGCACCCTAAAGTCGCCTCATCCGGTGCGATCGCTTGGGTGTGGAAGTTTGCGCTATATTTTCCCCGTTCGGCTTGAGGGATAAGCGTCTGTACCGCCTGGGCAAAATCTGCATTCACGACCACTGCATCTGCTGCAATGCGTTCTCCATCGCCGAGTTCTACCCCACGGGCTTGGCGGTTTTGCAGCCATACTTGACTCACGGGGGTATTGAGGTGAATTTTACCCCCTAAATCCTGAAATGCTTGGGCTAGAGCCTGAGCCAAAGCTCGAAATCCCCCTTGTGGATGCCAGACACCTTTTATCAATTCCAGGTAGGGAATGAGACTGAACACACTGGCGCTTAAGGTTGGATGCATTCCCAAGTATTTAGCTGGGTAGCTGAGAGCATACACCAATCGCTCATCTCGAAACGCACGCCAAAAGTGTTGATAGAGCGTTTCCCAAGGTCGGAACCTCAGGGCTGAGAGTGTCAATGGGCTGCAAATACCCCAGCAAAGGACGGGCGGGTTCGCTCAGATAAGGTTCGTAGCTGACATCATACATTTGTGCTTGAAGAGTCAGCCAACAATCAAGGTTAGGGGAAACCATGACAAAACAGGACAACCTTCTCTACGATTACTCGTGGAG
>JAWQFQ010000241.1:4062-14182 GCA_035967975.1 Scytonema sp. PMC 1070.18 | reverse complement strand
TTTTATTTCAACATAAAATTTGCTTTTTTGCATATGGTATAGCTTTAAAAAGATATTTAATTGTGTCTGATTAAAATATGTTTTCTTATATTAAAGAGTAATAAATATTTAAATTAGGCATCATTAGCATTAAGGATTAAAGTAGCTATGCAAAATCAAAAATATAATAATCAAAAACAAATCAGAACTCGTGTCATTATTCTGTTAATGAGTCTTTTAGTTTCCAAAAATGTTGAAATTGAAATTATTCGACCTAATCTCATGTTCAAAATTAGTATAGAATCAACTTCGATTCAGTACGCAAATAAACTAATTAAATGGTTTGAAAATCAAGAATAAATCGTAATCAAATAATCCTACTGCTTCTTAAAATGAGTATAATACTCTAACACCAATTCGCAGTGTATAATTAACAAAGCAGAAGAGTAGGATTTTATTAAATCAAGTTATTCTACAATTTCTTATCGCGACTTATTTTTTTCTATCTCTAGAGCGCCGGTCGAGTAGAAGGTGTTGACAAATTACGCATATTATGCATGAGCAGGCTCGGTGGATTTCTCAAAGCTTTATACAGCCCTGTCGGTTTGATGGCGAAAAAAGCAAGCACTAAAGAGAGGCACCACAATCAATATGAATACATATATACATTGACTATTTATCTAAAATGAATCGACCATCATAAATTCTTAAATAAATACTTGCTCCAAAACCTCAAAAAATCTATACATAAACACCAGAAAAAAATCCCAATACGAAAGCTTCGGGAGCGTTATTAAATTCACGAATGACGCTGTGAGCACGGCGATGGCGTTAATCGAGTCAGGGGTATTGACAAGATGTACATTTTTTGGCGAGGGTAAAGATAAGTAGAAAAAGGTATTAGGAGTGGAGAGACTATGCGCCCGGAAGTTTGGAACCCACCAATAGAACTATCAGCTCAAGAAGAAATAATAGTAAAACGTATACGCACTCGCCAAATTATTTGTATTTTTAAGGCAAATACGTCATGAATTATTCGACTCTGAATTTCAAATGGAATTGGCAACAGTTTTCAAAGATAGTAGTGTCGGGTTGTCCCCAATACCACCAGCACAACTAGCACTATTCATAATTCTACAAGCATATACAGGAGTTTCAGATGATGAGGCACTTGAAGCCATTGAAATGGATAAACGGTGGCAACTCGTTTTAGATTGTTTAGATTGCAAGCAACCACCTTTTAGCAAAGGAACAAAAGAATTGCTGTAGCAAGTCGCAGATGCTTAAATTCCCATTCAATCTGGTGTTGAGAGGCGCTTGGGTCATGAATAGGAAAGTTAGGACGGCGGGGATTTAAAATTACCCAAAGTGAGGGCTTTAATAATTCTGCTATCTGCGACTGCCAATCAGGACAACCTGTTATTCCACCGGCACAAAATATGGCTTGTCCTTCACCATCAAATTCTGTAGGTGCTTCAATGTATTTATTCATGCTTACAATATGAGTTTATGTGACTTGAAGAAGATTTTGGACAGGTTTTGGAAGGAGAAGTTGGACAAGTTGCTTCCTGAAATACTTATAACTTTGTTAAGGCATAAATCAAGCGATCGCTTGTTTGGAAAAAGAAAATGGACAGAATAACAGAAATGGAAGAAGAAAATGGACAAAGATCCGCTTTAATACTACTCTTAGGCGACTTTTCCCGCGAACCGGATTCCTCACAAGTGTTGCCGGGAGCGATCGCATCGCTATTACCAAAACCGTTATCTTGTATATGGACATAGGGTTTGAGCCGTTTACTTTTTCCTTATGTCATTTCTTGGATGTTTTTGGAACGTAAACTTGGACATCCATTTTTGGAAGGTAAAGCTGGACAACCTGTCCAAAATCTTCTTCAAGTCACATTTGTCCAGGTTGCAAGTTTAACCAACGCTCAATTGTGAGGTCAACTTGGTAGACATATCCTCGAATGGTATTCCATGCATCTCTATCACGCGGTGGGGTAAAAGTAGACATAGTTTTGCATGAGAACGGGCAGGAAAATATAATTTTACCCAATATCCCTTTAAGTATCACATCTACCTTTCGGGGTACAACTAGATTTAAATCAAGTCTCCGATGAAGCAGGAGAATAATATGGAGGATAAATCTGCCCGTGAACAGTAGCCTTTGATGATAACGATTATCTTTATTAAAATCAATCTTCTAAAATTGAAGTAATATTATTCTGCGCCAGCCGGTATGATTATCATCGTAAATTAGCCGAGCGTATCTGGGTATTTTCTACCAAGTAATTGGAGTAATAGGAGAGGAAGAAGGTTGATTTTCTGCAATTTATGAGAAAGGTTGCTTTAGAAAGAACAACAGGAAAATAGTTAAGCGATTAGGAAGTAATATGGTAGCAATAACGATTAATATCTCAGAACATCAACTGCAAAAATTACAGGAATTAGCGCAAAAATTGGGAATCTCCACCGAAGAGTTATTATCTGCGAGTGTAGAAGATTTATTAAATCATCCTAAAAGTGATTTTACAGAGGCTGCTAATTATGTAATGCAAAAAAATGCTGAACTTTATCGCCGATTAGGATGATTCGTTACTTAGTGCTTATTGAAGTTATTGAACTTCATCGTCAAATTATTGAGCAGTCTGGGGGAGCATTGGGTATAAGAGACTTGGGTGCCTTAGAATCTGCACTTGCTCAACCTTACATGACTTTTGGCGGAGAGGAGCTTTATCCAACACTTGTCGATAAAGCTTCTGCGATAGGGTTTTCGTTGGTAATGAACCATCCATTTATCGATGGTAATAAGCGCATTGGTCATGCAGCAATGGAGGTTTTTCTGGTCATGAATGGTGTAGAAATTGATGCTTCTGTAGATGAACAAGAATCTATTTTCCTATCCCTAGCATCGGGTAAACTTAACCGCGAAGCATTTACAGATTGGTTAAAATCTCATGTCAAAGTTCGGTAGCTTACATCTTGCACCATTCTCAACAAGACCTAAAAAACCGGGTTTCTCAACGAAAAATTAGGCTTTGCTAGCGTCGTCATTCTCAAGAAATCCGGTTCTTGAACTAGGTGCAAGATATAAGCTATTGTCTATTGCCTATTGCCTATTGCCTACTGATTCAGTTATATGTCTTAACACTCGCAGTCCGCGCAAGGAACCGGAAATTAGCCGAGTTGCAGCAATGGGTTGTCGAAGGAGACAGATTGCTAAAGGAAGTGGTTGTAAGGAACCATTAGCGTTGAATGCATGACTGAGGTCGGGAATATTATGGTGTGTATTATCGCTCACAACTCGCATCATCGCCACTGCTACTCCCGCTTGACTCAAAATTTCCAATGCTGCAAATCCCTCCATGTCTACAACGTCCGCACCATACACTTGACCCAAGTGTAGTTTTTCATTAGCAGATGAAATGACGCGATCGCTTGTCAATCCGACCCCCAGAAAAGCTCTTTTTTGCAGTTTGCTTTGTAACGTTTTTGTTAATTCTAAGTCGCACAAAAGAGTTTTTTTATTTTTATTTGAGCAGGGATAAATACAGCTTTGATAAATGACAATATCCCCAACATTATATCGTGGCGATAAACTTCCACATAAACCCATGAGTAGCACTTTTGACTGAGGAAGATGAGAAAAGTGTTCGGATTGTATCCAATCTTTCAAAAATTTAGAAACAGATAATGTACCAACAGGAATGGGAAAAACGGTAGGTGGAGAAATCGCAACCTGACTTAACCCTTTGCAAACAGCTTTGTATTCTGCACCTTGAGGAACTAAAATCGTGTCAATCATGAATTGGGATTTGAGGTTAGGGTGTAGGGAAAGAGGAATTGAGTGCAATACTGCAAAAGATAGTGATGCAGAAGAAACCCGGTATCTCCAAGATACCGGGTTTCTAGCCTTTACAAAAGATGCGCGGGTTGCTATACGTTAGAAATCTTTCAGGAAGAACTTTAACGGGGAACGCTTAACATCTTAGAGGTTGTTTGAAAAGTGGTTGGCTGTGATTTTAGACACTTATCGATCCCCCCTAGCCCCCCTTAAAAAGGGGGGAAAATCTCTAACGGTCCCCCTTAAAAAGGGGGATTTAGGGGGATATTGAATGTGCATGCTACTGATTAAAGGACTTTTCAAACATCCTCTTAAACACACAACGCGCATTTTCTTTACACCCTGTTCCCTGTTACCTTTTTTTGTAAAAATGAATTATGCATTAGTTGAAAGTCTTGGTAGGGACGAATGGCGGTTCGTCCTGACATCTTTTCTTCCCCCACACCCTACACCCTACACCCTACACCCTATACCTATGCAAGTATTTGTAACTGGTGCTACAGGATTTGTTGGTGCTAATTTAGTGCGATCGCTACTTCAGGAAGGTTACCAGGTTAGGGCTTTGGTGCGCCCTAGTAGCAGTTTGGATAATCTACAGAACTTAGACATAGAGATTGTCAGAGGTGAACTCAATGAGAGCAACCTACACAAGAAAATGCAAGGTTGTCAAGTACTTTTCCACGTTGCGGCGCATTATTCTCTTTGGCAATCTGACAGGGATATGTTATACCAGAGCAATGTTTTAGGGACTCGTAATACATTAGCAGCAGCTCGGAAAGCAGGAATTGAACGTACTGTCTACACCAGCTCTGTTGCTGCTATTGGCGTCGATAAATCGGGGAAAATAGTCGATGAAACCCATCAAAGCCCTGTTGAGGAACTTGTGGGATACTATAAAAAGTCTAAGTATCTTGCCGAACAAGAAGCCCATATTGCGGTGCAAGCAGGTCAAGATATTGTCATTGTCAATCCTAGTAGTCCAATAGGTCCGATGGATATCAAACCAACTCCTACTGGTGATATCATTCTGCGATTTCTGCGCCGACAAATGCCAGTTTACCTTAATACTGGTTTAAATTTTATCGATGTGCGGGATGTGGCGAAAGGACACATATTAGCCCTAAAAAAAGGAAAAACAGGGGAACGTTATATATTGGGAAACGAAAACCTGACCTTAAAAGAGTTATTAGAAAACCTCGCCCAAATGACTGGTTTGAGTGCGCCTCAAAAATCTATCCCTAGTTGGGTACCCCTCAGCGTTGCTTGGATTGATGAAAAAATTTTTGCGCCGTTGGGTAAAACGCCCTCTGTACCTCTTGATGGTGTTCGGATGGCAAGCCAAATGATGCTCTATGATGCCTCAAAAGCTGTCCAAGAGTTAGGGTTGCCCCAATCTCCTATTATAACAGCCTTAAAAGATGCCGTAAATTGGTTTGTGACTCAGAAATACGTTGATGTAGCATTAGATTAACAGCTTTCTCGTTAAATCAGCACCAGCCTTTAGCTGCCAGTTATATTTTAAGCCGTCAGCACCTCAGCTATCAGCTTTCAGCCAAAAACTTATAGCTTATAGGTTCTAGCTGAATCGAAAGCTCAGTTTGTTCCCGTGCAAAGTATATATTTTGCACAGGAATGAACAACAGACGAGTGATGAGAGCGCTGGATCTATTAGCTAATAGCTGATAGCTGATAGCTGAAGTGCTAACCGCTCAAAGTGTATCAGCTTCTCGAGAAAGTCCATATCTATTAGGTGGTAGAGGAGATTTATGGGAATTCATTTACAACAAGCCTTAGAAGTGGGTAAATATCTAGTCACACAAAGGATGTTGGGTCGCAAGCGCTTCCCTTTGGTTCTTATGCTGGAACCTTTGTTTAGGTGTAATCTTGCTTGTTCCGGTTGTGGGAAAATTCAGCATCCGAAGGAAATTCTCAAGCAACACCTTAGCCCTGAAGAATGCTTTGCAGCCGTCGAAGAGTGTGGCGCACCAGTTGTCTCTATTCCTGGGGGAGAACCCTTGTTACATCCTCAAATTGATGAGATTGTTAGGGGATTGGTGGAACGCAAAAAGTTTATTTACCTTTGTACGAATGGCTTACTTTTAGAAAAAAGCTTGGATAAATTTCAACCTTCCCCGTACCTAAGTTTTAGTGTACATTTAGACGGAATGCGGGAATTACATGATAAGTGCGTAGACCGCAAGGGGGTATTTGATATTGCCATACAAGCTATTCGTACAGCAAAAGCAAGAGGATTTAGAGTTACAACAAACACAACGATTTTTGAAGGTGCTGACCCCAAAGAAATGCAAGAATTCTTTGACTTCCTCAGTTCTTTAAATATCGATGGTATGATGATCTCTCCAGGATACAGTTACGAGTGGGCTCCCGATCAAGAGCATTTTCTCAAACGCGAACAAACACGAGCATTGTTCCGAGAAATTTTGACTCCTTATAAAACAGGGAAGAAAAACTGGAACTTCAACCACAATCCCCTGTTTTTAGATTTTCTCATCGGTGAGAAAGACTACGAATGTACCCCTTGGGGTAGCCCTAGTTACAGTGTTCTCGGTTGGCAAAAACCTTGTTATCTTTTGAATGAAGGTCACTATAAAACCTTTCAAGAACTTCTTGATAACACAGATTGGAGTCAATACGGACGTGCTAGCGGTAATCCAAAATGTATCGATTGCATGGTTCACTGCGGCTACGAACCCACCGCTGCAATGGATGCTATGCAACCAAACAATATTGGGCGCTCAGTGAAAGCTTTGTTAGGAATTTAAGGATAGGTAACTCCCAAATAAAAAAGTCAGACAATATCTCTTGTGGTACGGGCGTCTCGCCCGTCAGCCAGATAAAAACCCCCGTCAGCCAGATAAAAACCCCCGTCAGCCAGATAAAAACCCCCGTCAGCTACCGAGGACAGGCGAGGACGCCTATCCCACAATAGGTCGAATTTATTTCTTGGAAAACCCCCTTCAGGTTTCACAGTCCCCTAAGTTGGGAAACCCGCCCACACCCTACACCCCACACCCTATTTCCCAATGACTTTCCTAGAAATCTCGTTTGTTATCCTGATAGTCAGTTCAATTATCTTTTACCTAGCTTGTGCTGTATCGACCTATCAATTTTTTGCTTCTGCATCTACCCAGAAGCAGAGTACAAATGTTGAAGATGCACCAGTCTCTATCTTGATATCCATCCGTGGTCTTGATGAAGGCGCATGGGAAAATTGGTCATCTCTATGTCAGCAAAACTATCCAGGGTATGAAATCTTGTTTGGAGTGACAGACTTAGATGACCCAGCGGTTCCCCTGCTCAAGAAGTTGGTTGCAACTTTTCCCAACAAGGTAAAACTTTTCGTGGGTTTGAAACCTCGTGGTGTCAATCTTAAGGACAGCAACCTGAGCTATCTGTTGGAAAAATGTCAGCATGAAGTGATTATCTTCGCTGATGGTGACATTCGTGTACATCCTGACTATATTCGTACTGTGACTGCTCCTTTACACAATCAGGATATTGGTCTTGTAACTTGCGCTTATATAGGCTATAATCCCCACTTCATAGGAGCCGCTTTGGCTTCTTTTGGTCGTTGCGTGGACTTTATTCCCAGCGCACTTTTAGCACGTGTTATTGATGGTGGTCTTCAGTTCGCTATTGGAGTGACTATTGCTACGTACAAATCAACTTTAGCTAGTTTTGGTGGGCTTCAATTGAACCGTATTGGTTCTGATTATAACCTTGGTAAGAGAGCCGCACTGTCAGGATATCGAGTTGAACTATCTCAGTATATTCTTGAGTGGGATATTGGTCATGAAAGTATCAAGAAAATCTTTAACCGAGAGTTACGTTGGGCAAGAACCATCCGTTTCAATCGCGGACCAGTCTACTATAGCATGGTGTTTTGCTACGGTACCGTTTACTGTCTCCCTCTGTTGCTAATATCGGGTTTTGCTCTTTGGGCGATCGCACTCTCTTTCACAACATTTGTCATCCGCTATGCCCAAGTGTTAGTTTCTATACATAGCATGAACGCTCCCAAACTGCTGCGATGGATTTGGTTAATCCCCTTACGCGACCTGATGAGTTTCATTGTTTGGGCTATGGGTGGATTCGGACAACGTGTTTTCTGGCGCGGACGTCAACTCAAGATCGAGGGTGATGGTTTGATTGTACAGTGTTGACATAGCCGTTTGTTGAGGAAATGTGAAATTTTAGTGAAGACTGCTAATAGTTAATAGTTAATAGCTAATGGTAAGAAAGCAATTAGCCATTAGCCATTAACCATTAGCCATTAACCATTAGGCTTTTGAGACCACTCTCTTTGAGTTCTCGAATTGAGGTAAGTACAAGTCGCGACCCATTTGTAACAATTGTAGGACGCATACCCTTACGTACCCCATAAGCTATTATCTCTTTCAGCTTTGGGTGTAGCATTGGTTCGCCACCGACAAGAGTGAGGTAGCGAATTCCTCTTTCATAGAGAATTGTTTTCAACCCAGTTCGGTTGCAAGCGCGTCATGAGGTAACCGACTAAAATCAAAGTGAGTGCGATCGCCGCAATAGGAATTGCAAAAGGTAAATAAAAAAGGTGACGCCGTTTGTCAGTCACCATCTTATGTATCCGGTCAAGGAAGACGTTCAATTTACCCTTAAGTCCTGAGTTGGGGTCGTGGTAGCCCTCTTGCACTTTAGCCTGTGATAAAAGAAATTCCTGCCAGTAATAGTCGTAACCGATGAGTAAGAATCGCCAAAAAAAGTGAGATAATCCATTAGGAGGCGCATGAGTTGCCCTAGCTTGTGGCTGTTTCCAAATGGCACAGCCTGTAGACCGTAGATTCTGGGCATGAATCACACAGTTTCCTCGGTAAAGGGGAAGGTCTGACGGGATGGGATAGTTTACGAGAAGATCCCGTCGGAAAGCAACGTTATTCAGGAAGTATTGAGAGGTTTCTGCTAAAGTATTTTGCCTGGAGTATTGAGGAAAGATATAAGCCAAAGCCATCGCTGTACCATATGGACCCCTACCTCTTACCTTTGTTTCTCCTGCAACAACTTGGATTTTCTTACTTAAAGTAAAAGGCGCGAGAATATTTCTCAACCAGCTTTTCTCATAAATACAGTCTGAGTCGCAATAGACAATGATATCTCCTGAAGCCTGGATTGCTCCTATCATCTTTGCTTGATAATAATCAGTTCCCAACGGTGCTTGGTAAACTGTAATCCAAGG
Source organism: Scytonema sp. PMC 1070.18 (assembly GCA_035967975.1). Classification (GTDB taxonomy): domain Bacteria; phylum Cyanobacteriota; class Cyanobacteriia; order Cyanobacteriales; family Nostocaceae; genus Scytonema. The sequence continues at coordinate 5,126 of JAWQFQ010000241.1, read as the reverse complement.
ATATTTTTCCCGCAATTGTTCCAGCTTTCCAGGGGGAACATCGCCGCTATCTATGAGTAATACTTCTTTTGCATAGGTAGGTGGAATCTCCTGATTTTTAAGTGAAGCTAGAGAATCAGAGAGATTCTTAAGGTCTGCATTCGCCAAATTTTCCGTTTCTAACACCATTGAGAAACTAAGTAAATGTGCTGTTGAAGATGCTTTCACCTGTTGTATGCTTTTAAACTCTGCACAAAATTAGACTGCGATCGCTGAATCCAGTCCCGAAGTGTAACCATTGGACATGGCTGGATTCTGGCGAATTTTCTTCCATTTCCGCCCAATTGCTATCATAGCTGCCTCCATTGTGTCATCGTCAGCGGCTTCAATCATCTCAATCAACTTCTCGCCAAAATTATCATCAGTCTTTTTTTCTGAAGAAGACTCTTCTGCCAACAGCTGGCAAAAGTAGCGACGGGAGCCTGGAGAGAGTTGCTCCATACCTTCTAATAGTGCCATGAATACATCTGGTCCTACCCACTTTTTCCCAGAGCGAAAGTCAGATAAGTGATTGGGAGTTATACCGGCTATGGCTGCGAGTTCTTTGCCCCTCACTCCATAACGATCCATCGCTTGCTTAAATAGGTGGTGAACTTGTTGAGGCATATTTTTTGCTGACTCTTGACTTAAGCTGATAGTGGTATCGTATGATATCAATTAAGCTTTTAGTGTAATTATTTTCATTCAAAAACTTAAGTTCAATCTAACCTACCAGAACGGTCTGGAGCAAGGCTGACTCGCTTCGGCAGAATTTACTTTGGTTTCAAACCGAACCGCCCCTAACCGCTACGACGTTTAGGGGTAAGGATTGAATGACTCATTCCCAATTATATGTCAGAAAAACAGACTTTATCAAAGTGAAAAATTGCCTTAATGACAATCAGTTACTACACTCAGATGTCATTTTAACCGTTAGTACTCCGAGTGTTGATCAACCAGAATCGCAACCAGTACTAATGGTTAACACCTCAACCGTTAGTACTCCGAGTGTTGATCAACCAGAATCGCAACCAGTACTAATGGTT
>JAWQFQ010000241.1:0-3962 GCA_035967975.1 Scytonema sp. PMC 1070.18 | reverse complement strand
AACACCTCAACCGTTAGTACTAAACGGAGAAGTCGGGGAGAAGGTACGGGACGAATTCAGTGGAGAACCATCACTAAAAAAAATGGTAAGCAATACCAACAAGCTTGGTATGATTGGCAAATACATTCCAGTGAAAAAACTATTTCCAAAAGTACTTATATACCTAAAAGATTCCTAACAAATGTTCTTGAGCTAGAAGCCCAAAAAGCTCCAGTCAGAGAAATTTTAAAATTACTCAGGTGACTGGGCGTGGGGTGTAGGGAAGGTGTTTGTTTCGTGTATAACAGATTGCAGATGCTGTCCGTGGGGCGCTCTCAACGGTCAATGCCCCTACACCCTACACCCTGTTTAATGATTCAACCTTTAATTTTTGTGAATAAAAAGAAGCAGATTCTTGACCTTGAGAACATTCCCGTGAGAATTTAATGAGATGGTGCCCGATAAGTCCAACATGAAGAAGGCTTTCGATTTTACCCGATTTAAGTGCAAGCTTTGTCATTTTCCAAAAGGTTTTCCGATAGTCGCTAAAAAGACCAACGTGAATCAAAATATTTGCTAAGATAAACAGTCCTTTGCGAATGTTTTTCCAAGAAGTACGAGCTGGACTTTTAGGAACTTTAATGCGGTTGGGGTAAGTGTGCTCCATGTTATGGGCAAATCTTTGATATAAAAATTCTGGCTCGTATGCTGTTGTTATGCAACGTCGCCACATTTCTAAAACTTGTTCGTAAGGCATTAAAAATTCAATATTCGACTCTCGTCCTTCATCCAAAACAATTCGCCCTTCTTGTTCCAACCTGCGCCATAAGGGAGTCTTTGGCAATGCATAAAGAAGGTTAATTGTCAACATGGGGATGTGAGATTGGCGAATAAATTCCAGAATTTTATCTGTGGTGTCCGGTGTATCTGTATCAAATCCGATAATGATTCCCGAAACAACTTCCATACCGTAACTATTTAAAATTTTTACAGCTTCAAGAATCGGCATACTAAGATTGTGGGTTTTGGAAATCGACTGCAAAGCTTCAGATTCCGGTGTTTCAATTCCACAAAACACCGTACAAAAATAAGCTTCGCGCATCATTTCCAAAAGTTTGGGACTTTGGGCTAAATTGAGTGTGGCTTCACAAGCAAATTGTATGGGGTAGCCATTGCGCTTTTGCCAATCAATCAGGTGGGGAAGTAACTTCATGACAGCACGGCGATCGCCCACAAAGTTATCATCAACAAAGTACACTGCACCTGGATTCCCAGACTCAAGCATAGCATCAAGTTCAGCAAGCACTTGTTCTGGGGTTTTGATGCGGGGATTGCGTCCATAGAGTTCTGGTATATCGCAAAACTCACAATGATAAGGACAACCACTAGAGAATTGAACATTAGCCAGGAAATATTGATCTAGATTCACCAGGTGGTAAGCTGGAATGGGAAACTCATCTAAAGGTAGGCGTTCTTTAGTTTCAAAGCGGATTTGCTTTTGGGGACGGGTGTTGTGTTTGTCGAGATACTCAATCATCTGGTCTGTTGCGTCTCCTAATTCTCCGATATGTAAAATATCAAACTCAGGATAGTACTCCGGACACCCAGAAACTGAGGGACCGCCAACAACCGTAATTTTGCCTTCTTGGTGAGCAAGTTCATTGATACGATTAATTTGAGGTTTTTGGATGTGCATCCCACTGACTATAACCACATCAGCCCATTTGTAATCAGCCTTAGTTGCTAAGCGCACATTTTCATCAATAAACCGCACTTCCCATTCTTGAGGTAGATAAGAAGCTACAATTAAAATACCTTGTGGTGGCATAAAAGCCTTGATACGACCCATCAAAGGGTAAGCATGGTGAAAAGTTCCAAACGAACGACTATACTTGGGAAAGATGCAGAGAATGCGTCGCTGGTGTAAAGGAACAAAGCGGATTGTATCAGTAGTCTTTTCTAAAGGTAGAACGGTGCCAATCATCGCAAATATATTTCCATCAGACTAAACAGCTAATAGTTTAATGCTATTAATTCTGAAGGATAGGTTTCAATACTGCGATGGTTAACAATAGTCAAAGTCCGGTGAAACCCGGTTTCGCAGGAGTGACCGCAACACGGTTCGGATAAGACTTGATCCCCCCAACCCCCCTTACCAAGGGGGGCACCAAACCCCCTTTTTAAGGGGGCTGGGGGATCTTCCTGAACATGAACATCGTTAACCGAACCGTATTGGGAGTGACCGGGTTTCTAATTTTCGCGCCTACCTTGCAGTATTGACTCATTAAGTGCTTAAGACCCTTATTTTAGCGTCTTTGCGCCTCTGCGTGAGACTCTTAATCAGCAACGCCAGTTAGCTTAACTTTTGCAAAATCATTCATCGTTTCCACGAGCTTACCGTTTTTCATCAGCTTCAGTTGTCGTCCTCGCCAAACAATTGTATCGCCAAAAAAGGCACAAATCCAAATCACAAAAGTGATGAGGTCGCGGATAGGGATAATTCCGACTAATTTTTGGACATTGGAATCGCGAAGACATATCACACCGACTACCCATCCCATGACCAAACGCATAACCCAAGTGATTATTAACATACTCCAGCCCAAGCGTGACTCTCCTGTAGCAACAAGTAGTAGCAAACTTGTGACAGTACCATATGTAAAAATCAAGCCCAAATACCCCCAAGGTCGAGACACTCGTACACAACGCGCCCAGCGTATTTGACGTTGGATAGCCTCTAGTAAAGTACTTGAAGAGAGTACGTGTTGAACAACGTAGTTAGAAAGCACCACCTTATGACCAGCTTGAGTTGGTAAGTAGCCAAGTTGGAAGTCGTCCGCGAGATAATCTGCGATCGCCTCAAATCCACCGATGACATCAAGAACGTGTTTGCGAATCACAATCGTGGAACCAAAAGCATACTTAATTCCCTCTAATTGACTACTGACTAAAACACCTGCATGAAAATCTGTAGAAATACCAATAGCCTCTAGAGTTGATACCCATCCTTTAGCTATGGAACGGTACAAACAGGTAACTACACCAACTTTTGGGTCATGCAGTGGTTGAATGACTTGCTGTAAATAATTTGTACTCACTCGAATATCACTATCAGCAATGACCAAGATATCATGTTTAGCGTTAACAACAGCGTTAGCTAAATTACTGACTTTTGGGTTTGTACCAATCATTTTAGAACAGACTACCAATTGAGCATCCAGTTCTGGAAAGTCGTGAATAATTTGTTTCACAATTGCGTTTCCAGAGTCAAGAGGGTCACGAACACTAAAAATAATTTGGTAGTTTGGGTAGTCCTGCTGACAAAAAGAAGCCAAGTTCGTGTATAGCTCCGCATTCCCCCCACAAACAGGCTTGAGAACAGTAACAGGTGGGCGAAAATCCTGTGTTATTGTACGAGACTTGCTGAATAACAGAGCTGCGTAGATTGCGTAGCAGTAAAACAGGATAGCAGATAGACAAAGGGCTAGTAGCAAAAAGCCCATAATCTTCACGCTAAGAGTGGTGACTACAAAAGTAAAAAAATGCATTTTCGTCTGGGTGCAAGCTGAATGTATATTTTGTCAAGAGCCTGCAAACCAGTTTATGACTTTTAGATGCAAAATATATAACTTTTGGATGTCAAAATTACGGATTCTGAGTGATAAAATGAAAAACTTTTATAACCCATCCCTTCGGTAATGTAAAATTACATCACTTGTTCTTTCTTGTTCTTCTGCTGTCGGAGACACTGCGCCTTCACATTGCGTAGCATCTCCTTTGTGGAGAAGTGTCTCGGAGGGAAGGTGGTTATGAATGCAAGAAACACACTTTCCCCTTATACCCCCACACCCTGCACCTCACACCCTGTGTTTCTTGAGAGCATCACACGGATAGCAATTGCTACCCGTTATGAATGAAAGAAACACAATTTTCCCCTACACCCTTACACCCTTACACCCTTACACCCTTACACCCTTACACCC
>JAWQFQ010000240.1:0-14374 GCA_035967975.1 Scytonema sp. PMC 1070.18 | reverse complement strand
GCGACGATAGTTGGCGGGTAGCTGCCCGTGACAATAGCTCGGTGCCAGGGTTATATTCCAAAACAAAAGCTTCCCTTTGTTATTAGGGAAGCTTTTGTATTTGCTATGGTCATTATCAATTTCAATGATTCCTAAAAAGAAAGATTTTTGTTGTTAATCCCTTTCCACCCAAAGATTATCTACTTAATAGATAGAATGAAAATACGCCAAAAACCGTGATAGAAAACATCGTTTTTGGTCAGCGCGATCGCTAACATCTTTTCACTTATCATTCATATCTGTTATAGACTCAATACTGCTCGGTTAACAATATTTGAGGTGCCTCAAACACGCCATAAACCCGGTAACTCCTGCGATACTGGGTTTATAATTTTCGCTTATCCGAGCAGTATTGGTTATAGACTCGGAAAATGAAGCCAATTTTTAATACATGCTTTTTTAGCAAATCAAATCCGGATGAATGCACATAGTTAAAATATGCTACAACCCTTGTTATTCTGAGATTGGCTTATGCGGGAACTGTGTGCAATCAAGCGGATTTGATATCACATCCCGTTCAAGTCAGGCTTGATTTGAACAATTTTATTTGGCAAGCGTAATTTTTACTCATACAATCGAGAAGTGGGCTCTTGTCATCTCAAACAAGAGTTGCAAATCTAGTATAAATACTGTCAACACCCCTGCCTCAAGGCGAGAGGCTCCCTTGCCTCCCTTTAGGATTAGTTGACCCGACTCAGACCAATGCTTGCATTAGTCTACGTAATAACAATATTAAGGTAAAAAAGCTATTAATAAGCTACAAATAATGGTAGACCGAATCAATGATATCGCGTGGCAAGCACATCAAGGTAGCGTTGCAGCGATTATTCAAGTGTTAAACGAAAAGTTAGCAGATTCTGGTGTCAGAACCAGAGCTATTTTTGACAATGGTGTCTTACAACTTTTGTGTGAGGCGCGTACGGTAGATAAACTCGAACAGACAACTCTAGTTATGCAAATCCAGCAGATTCTTGAGTCGCTGACACCACGTAATATCTATCGAATCAACATCAACACTCGCATGGTTAGGGAAGAGCAACTACTATGGCTAGAGGAAATTAATCGCGACCCCGATGATCAGTTGCTATGGTCACAGGAAATTACATTAGTTAAACCAAATATTTTTCAGCAATTGATCAAAGAACTTAAAGAATGGAAAACCGAACAAAGCCAGACGATACTACCAAAGACTACAACTTCTCGTCTCGTTGTATTTAAGAAAAGAAATAAATTCAGAAATTCTACTGTAAGAGCAGCATTAGGCACAAGTAGCTTGTGCGTATTTTTACTATCGCTTACTTGGGCTGCTTCGACGTTACTAGGAGCAAAATTGCAAAGTCCAATTCGGCTCGAATCACTTAATTCTATAGCCCCAGGCTCTACTCAAGAGCAAAAATTTTCCAATCAACCTTCTGGTAGTTCTAACTCTTCCGTATCATCGGATGACTCTTTTGCTGAAGCAGTAAGAATTGCTAACCTGGCTTCTGCCGATGGCAAAACAGCAAAAACTTCAGCCCAGTGGTTAGATTTGGCTGCTAGGTGGCAACGGGCATCAGAATTAATGGGTTCCGTACCACCAAGCCACAGCCGCTATGAAGAAGCGAGAATTCGTACTAAATTATACAAAAAATATAGTGAAACGGCTGAAGAAGAATCGCAGAAAAGTCCATTGTAGAGTGCCTCAGATACATCAACTAAATTTGAGAGCACTGTAACGCACCTCTTCTTTTCAAGTACTCATCTCTAGCATACGTTGAATGGGTCGCAATGCTGCCAAACGAATATCCTCTGGTAAATTAATTTCCGGAGTACGGTTTTTCATGGCTAAATATAGCTTTTCGAGAGTATTTAACCGCATGAAGGGACACTCGTTGCAAGCGCAGTTATTTAATGGTGGTGCAGGAATAAAGCGCTTGTAAGGTGCAACTTTCTGCATTTGGTGAATGATTCCTGGTTCAGTAGCAACGATAAATTCTTGAGAATCGCTTTGTTGGCAATATTTAAGTAAAGCCGCTGTAGAACCAATAAAACTCGCATGGCGCAGTACGCTGGTTTCACATTCTGGATGAGCGATCGCCTCTGCTTCTGGGTAGGCAATTTTCAGCTGCACTATTTTCTTTTCAGAAAAGGTTTCATGGACAATACAGCTCCCTTGCCACAGGACTAAATCTCGTCCAGTCTTTTCCATCACATACTGCCCCAAATTCTTATCTGGGGCAAAAATAATCGGCTGATCTTCAGGGATCTGTTCCACAATTTTAACTGCATTGGAGCTGGTGCAGATGATATCGCTCATTGCTTTAATTTCAGCAGAGCAATTGATGTAAGAAACTACCAAGTGGTCTGGGTGTGCTGCTTTAAAAGCCGCAAATGCCTTAGGTGGACAAGTATCAGCTAAAGAACAACCAGCATTCAGATCGGGTAACAGCACCATTTTGTCAGGATTGAGAATTTTTGCTGTTTCTGCCATAAAGTGGACACCAGCAAAAACAATGACCGAAGCATTGGTTTGAGCTGCGGCTTTGGAAAGCTGTAATGAATCCCCGATAAAATCTGCAATATCCTGAATATCTGGTTCTTGATAATAATGAGCGAGGACAACTGCATTAAGTTCTTTTTTTAAAGACTCAATAGCAGCAAATAGGTCGAGTGGTAGAGCACCCTGTTCGTCAGTTTTTCCACGTTGAGCAAATGCAGTAGTAAACACAGTTAAGCTTTGCTAAAGTTGCAATTTTTTGTTCTGTGGATTCAATTATAGTAGTTTTTACCAAAAATAACGTGCGGATAACGCTACCTCTTTGAAGTTGTGTCAAAATCCCATAAGTTTCCTATGCTAAAAACAGATGGCAAGGAAAGTGGCATGACCAGTCAGAAAACAAACGTGAAAACAATAAAAATTGCTGTAGTAGGAGATATTCACGACCAATGGGAAGAAGAGGATGGCATTGCACTCAAGCATTTAGGTGTTGACTTGGTGCTATTTGTCGGGGATTTCGGTAATGAGTCAGTAGAAGTGGTAAAAGCGATCGCAGCCCTCGATATCCCCAAAGCAGCAGTTACAGGAAACCACGATGCTTGGTACACAGCTACAGACTGGGGACGAAAAAAATGTCCCTATGACCGCAATAAAGAAGATTGGGTACAACAACAGCTAGATTTACTAGGCGAAGCCCATGTTGGCTACAGAAAACTAGATTTTCCAGAATTAAGTTTAACCGTTGTTGGCGGTCGTCCTTTTAGCTGGGGTGGACTTGAGTGGAGATACGCCGACTTCTACCAACAAAGATATAATGTCACAAGCTTTGAAGACTCCACAAGCCGTATCGTTACAGCCACAAAAAGCGCTGCTTACCAAACAGTCATTTTTCTTGGTCACAATGGACCTACAGGGTTGGGCGAACGTCCAGAAGACCCTTGTGGAAAAGATTGGCATCCCATAGGAGGCGACTTTGGTGACCCCGACTTAGCAGAGGCGATCGCGCAAACCATAAATGCAGGTAAAACCATACCCCTCGTCACATTTGGTCATATGCACCACAGCCTGCGACACACCAAGAAAGTGCTGCGAAAGCGTATCTTTATCAGTCCAGAAGGAACAGTTTACCTAAACGCCGCCAGCGTTCCCAGAATTGTGGAAGATGACAGCGACAAGCAAAGAAACTTCTCAATTGTTCTACTAGAAGACGGCGTCGTCTCCCAAGTCTCCCTCATCTGGATAAGCAAAGATTTCTCCATAGCAAGAGAAGAAATTCTTTATGAAAAATCCAGTCCCATGGTGCAAACTGCGTGAAAATGAGATATACTAAGTAACTGGTCAGCCCTTCCACCAGCTGACCGTTAACAGCTTGGTGCTGACAGCTTTACTGGAGAGGTGGCAGAGTGGTCGATTGCGTCCGACTTGAAATCGGATGATGTGAAAGCATCCGGGAGTTCGAATCTCCCCCTCTCCGTTCAAAAAGACTATCTGGTTCACGTGCTGAGTCAGCACACTTTCGCTCTTTGAAAAGATTTAAATTCGAGCGAGAATACCTGGAGCATAAGCCTCAACAACTTTCCCAGTACGAGTACAACTAACCATTAAATAGTCACAAATTGGACATTGTGTCCTGGTAAGATAAGAATGAGCAAAATAAAACCGTTCACCTTCGCTACCACAGTTAGGACAGCGGATTTTTTGTACTATTTTTTGTCCTATCTCCATTTTTAAATCCATAACTTTTATTTTTCTTGAAAAAACGTAACTTAAATCTGTAAATTTTAACAATTTACAGACACCATGAAAGCGATAGACTGTATCGCTTTAGTTAACACTTGATAAGTGTTAATACTCATCTATATTTGTTTATTATCCTCGTATTTCTACAATTTGCTATCCAACTATAGATATATAAATCAAATAGTTTCAGACAATGCTAATAGAAATTCTAATGATCCCTATGACTAATAGCTTGAGACTATTTACTTTTCAGTCATAACAACATTGTGTAGCCATCTTAAATGATGAATGAAAATTGCGTCACCTCAGAAACCCGGTATCTTTGAGATACCGGGTTTCTCGCCTCTCAGAAATCATAAAAATGGCTATATTTATTAATATTTAACGGAATTTAAGGTAATCTAGGTTAGAAGAATAGAACAGCGCAGACCTTAAACTAGAGCGTCGGTACAGTATTCACTCGTGGGGCTAAAAAACCCGGTTTCTCTAGTTGAAAAGACTGATTTTCCGTTGAGCAAAGTCGAAGAAACCGGGTTTTTAGGATTTCTGTATCGGTGCTCTAGCAGCTTAGCCCAATTGGTCTATCTAAAAGGGATGAATCAGAAATTAACACTACCTTGAGTTTTAGTAACAATTCGTGATTTTTAGCTTTTATTAATGTTTAGCTACTGTTAACAACGAAAATAAATTTTAACGGAAAAATTTAAGGAAAAATTCCAAATATACATAGGCTATGTTTGCTAACCTGATTGTAAGTAATGGGTAATGGGTAATGGGTAATGGGTAATCGATGATGGGTTTTTCCTAGTTATCAATTACCCATATCTTTCTTCTTGAAGATGTCGCTTGAGAAAAAAGTGCGATTCAGGTTCTCATTTTTGATGAAGGGAAGATTGCTAAGACGGGTGAAAATAGTCGTAAATTTCTTGAGCCAAGCGCGGACCAATACCTGAAACCTCTGCAAGCTGTGAGGGTGTTGCTTGTCGAATATAATCCACTGAACGGAAGTGTCCCAAGAGCAGCTTTTGTCGGTGATGTCCCAACCCAGGAATTTCATCTAAACGCGATCGCTTCAACTTGTCACTACGCTGCTGACGGTGAAAACTGACTGCAAACCGATGCGCTTCATCCCGCAATCGTCGCAAAAGTTGTACCCCTGGTTGTTCTGGATTGGTTTCTAAAGCCTCAGATTCTCCAGGTAAATAAATCTCCTCTCGTCGCTTCGCCAAACTGACAACTCGTACATCTTCTAATAGATTCATTTCTTGCAAAACAGCAACAACAGCAGACAACTGACCTTTACCACCATCGATCATAACCAAGTCAGGCCAATCAGGATTACCAATCCGAGATAATTGGGGATCTTCCGCATACTTACGAAAGCGGCGTTGGATAACTTCAGCAAGACTAGCAAAATCATCTGAATGTCCGGATGTGACTGTAGGATTTTTAATTTTATAGTGGCGGTAGTGCTGCTTCGCAGGTAAACCATCAATAAACACAACTTGAGATGCAACTGCATTTGACCCTTGAATGTGAGATGTATCGTAACCTTCAATGCGATGGGGTTGGTCAGGTAAATCGAGAATGGCGGCTAAATCCTGCATAGCTTCAGTGTTGCGATCGCCCAATTTTTGCATTCTTTGTAATTCATATTGAGCATTTCGCTCCACCATTTCAATTAATTCTGCCTTAACTTGTCGTTGAGGAGTCAAAATTGTCACTTTTCTTCCTTTGCGCTGACTCAAGACCAGAGCTAACATTTCCCCTTCCGGTAGCTCGTACTGTACCAAAATCTCCGCAGGTATTTCTACTCCATCAGCTGTTTGATAATGTTCTTCAAGCACCCGCTGTAAGATAGCCCCTAGTTCAAATTGGAGAGCAGAGCTTGTGGGATGAGCATCTTGCTCATTCATCCGGGTTGAAAGGGAAGAAACTTCTGCAACAAATGCTAGGCGTCCGACTAATTGTCCGGCGCGAATTTGGAACAGTTGGATACAAGCGTGTTGTTCGTCAGCAGACAGTGCGATCGCATCCCGTGAAACCGTATCATCTGGGAGGGATACTTTTTGGTCAGCCGTGAGAGACTTTAACCCAGCAATTTGGTCGCGAATGCGTGCTGCTGATTCAAAGTTTAACGCCTCTGCTGCTTTGGACATTTGAATAGTCAAAATATCTATCAATTCCTGTCCCCGACCTTGAAACACCATCGCTACCTTTTGCACAGTTTTGCGGTATTCTTCTGGTGAAATCATCTGTTGACAAACACCCGGACAGCGCCCCAAATCGTAATTTAAGCAAGGACGGTCTTTGAATAGCGGTTGTGGTCTTTGTCGTAAAGGGAAGATACGCTTACACAGGCGCAGTATTTCTCGCAACAGCCGAGCATCAGTATAAGGACCGTAGTACTTATCTTTTTCTTTACCTATTTGCCGTTTGCGTGTAATGAAGATGCGTGGATAGTCTTCCGACCATGTTACGCACACGTAAGGATACTTTTTATCATCCTTAAGCAACACGTTGAAATATGGCTGGTGCTGTTTGATTAGGTTTGCTTCCAGAGCTAAAGCTTCTGCTTCCGTATCCGTGACAATGAATTCAATTTCTGTCACCTGTTTAACCATTGTAGCGATACGTTCGCTCAATCTTTGGGAGTCTCGGAAATAGGAACGAACACGCGAGCGCAACTTTCGCGATTTTCCTATGTAGATAATGCGATCGCTCCCGTCACGCATTAAATAGACCCCTGGTTCTGTTGGGATTTCTTGCAGACGGTTTTCAAGACGTTCTGAATCTTTAATAAGAGTTATTGTTTGAGCAGATGATGTCACAACCAATATTTTGCAATTTTAAAATTTACCTATTTCTATTTTAAGTGAAATTTAGTAATTCAGTCTAATTAAGTTATTTCTTTTTAAGCAATCATTCAAAAATGATATTCAGAGAATCAACGGATTTATATATTGTTTTTTTTGAGTAATATTAATTTTACAAAATTCATTAGTACTTTAGAAGATAAAAGAATGAACTTAGAAGAATTTGAATCACAATATCGTGATAATATGGAGCGAACACTTAATGAAATACAAACAGTAATTCTGTCGCTAGCACAAGTACAAAATCAAATTTTGGAAATAGGTAACTCGATACAAAATCTAAGTCAAAATGTAGAAGAGTTTATTATGCAACAAAAATCAGAATAGACGTAAGAGTTCAGCTATTAGCCGTCAGCAGTCAGCTTTCAAGCCTGCTTTCAGGCATTTTCTCGCCCTTCATGGTACCATTATAAATACCTTCTATAGCTCATAAAAGCTGATAGCTGATACGCGATGTGCTGAACGCTTACGAATAGACTCCAATAAAGGGAGAGTACAAATTAGAAGTTTAGTGTGGTGGTACCTCAAATATCTTATTCTTTGCAGTATTGGAAGCGGCTCAAAGTGCAATTTTGCGTCTCTACTCTTCACCGAGTCGCATTGAAAGTTTATCTACAAAGACAAGCAAGCTCTTCTTCAATTGCTAGAATGAATTCCTGAAGATTGATAGGTTTGACAAAGTAACGACGAGCGCCTAATCTTAAAGCTCTTTCCTGGTCTGCTTTGAATGCAAAGGCGGAAACTACGATAGTAGGTACATTACATAGGTGGGATTGCTGCTGCATTTGTTCTAACAGCGTGTAACCGTCTATATCTGGTAACTTCAAATCTAATATGATTAACTCTGGCTTAAAGACTTCTAAAGTGCAGAAAAAGTTAGAAGCTTCTGACAAGCTTTGGACATCATACTTACAGTAACTCAGGTAATCACTCAGCAACATTCTGTTTGCAGCGTTGTCTTCTATGAGCAAAATTCTTTTTCCGTAATGCAAATGCAATTGCTGCTTTATAGATTGTATTTGTGTGCTCATGTGTACCCGATCTTTTCAATCCTATAATTTGGTGTTGTTGAATTAGAGTATGAGCGGAACTGCGCCCTTATGCGTAAGGCTAATTCATACTTTTGCTCAGCAACGCCTAAAATTTTTCCTAATAGGTTTAAAAACAAAGATTAGAAAATAATATAGCACGAGCTAAGTGCTTTGTAACATCAGATACTCCTCTCTTCAAAAACTCTTCAACGTTTCTTAATAATTACTTATAGTTCAACATGGTTTAGTTAAGAATTGCGAGGGGCACAGAAACCCGGTTTCTCTGAGAAACCGGGTTTCTAAATAACTGCTTAACTGAATCGTATTGACCTATAGTCGGAAAAAAAAGGAGCAAGTTGCTCCCCTGTTAGATGTGCTCTTTTGTTGAAAGCTTTCTATGCTTTTTTCAAGCGTCGTTGAGTGGCGAACATACCACTGACTGTTAATATCCCAAGGATTACTGAGGGTTCTGGAGTAGATTGTACGGGTTGACCTTTGATAGTGACCTCGTAGTTACCATTGTGAGATGCACCATCATCGCTTGCAGTCAGCCCAGAAGCTGTAGCTTGGAAATTGTAAAGAAAGTCTGTAACCCCATTGTAGGTATACTTAACCACTTCACTTGCTTGGAATCCATTTGGCAGAAGTTGAGCAAAGGCGGCATATTGTTGATTGCTCGCATAGTAAGCTTTTAAGTCATAGTGACCTGCAAGCCCAATCTTAATTAAGCCAGTGCTGTCATCTTGGTTAACATAAGAAATATTGGGGTCACTGGATTTTTGAAAGCCCCCTATTCCGTAAAAAGTATTATAGGCATTATTACCAATAGTATTGCCAACAGCATAACCCTTACCAGCTGCAGTTAAAAAGTCGTTGAACCATTTTGTAGCAAAGTTATTTGCCCCATAACTATACTGTATACCTGATGATGTTCCAAACCAGTCTTCATGAGTTAAGCTACTTAAGGTAAGATTTTGTCCACCGATTTCACCAGTTAAGGTCGTGTTTTTTGTGAAATCAAAACCGCCTTGTTCACTGCTAGCTCGTAATTCTACGTTTCCGGTAGGGTTTGCAGCATTACCATCTAATACTTTTTGCACATTTGTGGAAGTACCAGGTACTGGGACAGTTTTACCATCAACAGTGTCATAAACTAAGTAGTCACTTGCAGCTGTTCCACCGATGCTAACGTTGGTCAAGCTTCCAGCGGATGCTGGAGTAGAGGCGATCGCACTCACACCTACAGTTATAGAAGCACCAATCAAAAGTTTCTTAACAATCCTATTCATTCTTTAGTCTCCTTCGGTTTTGGGGTTGAGTTTTGTACACCTACCCCTTTGATGGTGTGGATAGTTTGGCTACAGGGTTGGGTTTTTATAAACACTGTTTTCTTCAAGACATGACCAACTGGGTTAGCAATGTTTGTTACCTGTAGTTCAAATTCAGTCTACAGAAATTAAAGTCGCGATAGGTTAAGCTACTGTAGACTGTATATGAAGTGTGACTAAAAATATGACTAGTATTGTTGTTTCTTTTTTAAGTGTTTTTAATTAGGTCAAATATATAAAAGTAATATTTACTACTATTAAATTATCAATATAATCAGTATTTTTACAGTTTCGTTTCCAGTAAAGACTGGGAATGCATTTGCGGTTGCTGTTTCAATACTGCGTAGGTTGAGTTTTTGTAGGTTGGGCTTACTGTCGGGAAACCCAACAAATGCTTGTAAATGTTGGGTTTTGTTCTTCAAACACCAGTTCCCTACAGAGGGAAACCCTCCTCCAGGGCTGGCTTCTCAACCTACGTATTTTCGTATTTTTAAGCAAAACCTACCCAGTATTGATAGCTATTTACGAGTTGATCTCAACAGTTCGCCCTTAGTAGCAAATAAGCAAGAGATGACAAACAATCCTAATCCTACTAATGCAGAGGGTTCTGGTACCCTCCTTTTAGGAGCTGATTCAGGTGGTTTAAAGGTACTGGTGTAAGTAAGTGTATACTGTTGCTCTAATTCTTGCCCAGGACTCATAAGAGTATTTTGATTAGCTAATGCGTTTACCGTATTCCATGCATCAATGGAGGGAGTTGCTGTATTGTTAACAGTAGCAATCGCATCAGGTTGAGTATCATTTTCTCCTGACACAGCTTTTGCTGGGTTAGTTGTCATCCAACCCATCAACAGGACAATAGATGTGTAGCTACCAATTGTATAAATAATCTTTCTCATTGAGACGATATCCTTTACTTTCTTCCGTTATCAGTTATCAGCGCATCTTTGCTTGGCTAATGAATTTTCCCGAAATCTCTGACCATACACTTGATAACTGCTGGCTGGTTAGCTATTGCGCTTTTAATTTGCACAGCAGAACGGGTGAGGAGGCTTGGACCACAAGAGTTAGCCTGACTGAGACTGTGCAAGTTAGAGAATTATGAGCTTACTGATTCAAACAGGCTGTGTTAACTAAATACTAATGACCCATAGTGGAGTTAGCATTCCACCTCAGTATGAAAGATGACTAGATAACACATGACCTAAGTAATATTTCAGCTAATCAGCCCAGTTCTACGGAAAGTAAAGACTGTCGTCTATAAATTAATCATTAATATTTAATAAAGACTGAATAAACTCTTTACAAGAAATCAGCAATTCTTTGGACAGCAGCTTGCAATATAGGCACGTCATGTACTAGTGCAAAGCGGACATACCCTTCTCCAGATTTACCAAACCCGGTACCAGGGGAAGCAGCAACGCCTGTTTCCTGTACAAGCTGAGTACAGAATTCAACTGAATTTTTGCTCCAAGGTTCTGGTAACTTTGCCCAGATATACATTGTTGCTTTAGGAATGGGGACTAGCCAGCCAATGCGATGCAATTCCCTAACGAAAGCATCGCGGCGTTGGCGGTAAGCTGCAACAGTGGTTTGGACGCCTACTTGCGAACCAGTTAAGGCAGCTATAGCACCGTTAAAAATTCCTTGATACTGATTAAAGTCAATTGATGCTTTGATTTGACGTAGGGCACGAATCAATTCGACGTTACCAATGGCAAAGCCAACACGGAATCCACCCATATTATATGACTTGGAAAGGGTGAAGAATTCTATCGATACACTTTTGTCTGTATCAGCTTGAAAAATTGAAGGTATAGGGGAGTTAAGGAGGTGGGAAATGTCCCCTACTTCTTCAAAGACTAAATCTACGTAGGGGAAATCGTGAACTAAAACAAGATTATGTTGCTGACAAAAAGCAACGGCTTCTTTAAAGAACGATAAAGGTGCGATCGCCGTGGTCGGGTTATGAGGATAACTTAAAACCATCATCCGCGACTGTGCTAATACAGATGTGGGTATATCCGCAAACACGGGCAAAAAATCGTTTTCTGCCTGTATTGGCATAGGGTAAATTTGACCGCTTGCTAAATAGACTCCCCCAATATGGGAAGGATATCCCGGATCGAGCAATAAGGCAAAATCTCCTGGATTGAGAACTGCTAGAGGAAGATGTCCCGTTCCTTCTTGAGAACCAATTAAAGGTAGGACTTCCGTTTCTGGGTTAACACAGATGCCAAATTTTTGTTCGTACCAGTTAGCTGCGGCTTGACGGAATGCTTGAGTCCCGTGAAAGAGCAAGTAGCGGTGAGTCGTTGGATCGACTAAAGATTGAGCGATCGCATCAGTGATATGCGCCTCTGCTGGTAAATCGGAAGACCCCAAGGACAAATCAATCAATTCCCGTCCTGATGCTAAAGCTTTAGCCTTAGCGATGTCCATATCAGCAAATACATTTGATTGTAGGAGTTGTAAACGTCTAGCAAGTTGCATTTTACTTTAATTGTTAGTTGTTGATTGTTAGTTGTTAGTTGTTGGTTGTTAGTTGTTAATTTTCAATAAACCACTAACCACTAACCACTAACCACTAACTCATGACTAATTAATATGGTCGTCTAAGAATTGAAGTAACTTATCTTTGCTGATGACTCCTTCAGTAGACGCTAACAACTCATTACCTTGAATCAGCCTAAGAGCGGGTACGCCTTCCACCTGGTACTGTTTAACAGTCTCAGGGTTGGGATCGACTTCCATTTTGACGACTTTCAAGCGGTCTTCGTAGGTGGTAGCAATTGAGTTGACCAGTGGTGACATCAATTTGCAAGGACCGCACCAAGAAGCCCAAAAGTAAACTAATACAGGCTGTTCGACTTGCAAAACTTCGGTTTCAAACTCAGCATCAGTTATGGATATAACACCCTTACTCATCTAAAAACCTCTTAGCTATACTTTAAGCACTCAGCACATCGCGTATCAGCTTTCAGCCAAAAACTTGTAGCTTATAGGTTCTAGCTGAATCGCTCATCTGTTGTTTGTTCCCGTGCAAAGTATACCAGCTTTTAATATTCTTGGTGGGCATCTTGCCCAGTGTAATTTTAAGCATTATTGAGCATAATAATTACGATATATGTAGCTCCCCTACCTGAAAAGCAGGGGAGATTAGCGCACTTGTTACATTTGGTCAAGTTGCTTGCGTAGAGAATCCAATTCAGCATCAACCACTTCATTTTTGTTGGTTTTTGGAGCAGTTGATTGTTCGGGAAGTTGGGGCTGATTTGGGGTACCTCCTGGTAAGGACATTTGGGCTTTCAAGGCTGCCAATTCATCATCAACTTCACTACTTCCTTCCAATTGTGCAAATTGGCTTTCTAAATCGGCTCCAGCTAGTTCTCCTGATGCTTGAGCGCGGGCTTCTTGCAGCATGACTTTTTCTTCCATCCGCTCAAAAGCAGCCATTGCGCTACTGGTATTCATACCGCGCACCATACCCTGGAGCTGCTCTTGAGCTTTAGCTGCGGTAATCCGAGCTTTGAGCATTTCTTTCTTGGTTTTTGCCTCGGAAAGTTTGCTTTCTAGCTGAATTAAGTTACGCTTGAGACCTTCAACTTGAGCAGTTTGCTGGTCTAAGCTAGCTTTGAGAGCAACTGAGGAGTCATTAAAAGTTTTTTTGCGTTCTAACGCTTGTTTTGCAAGGTTTTCATCGCCCTTTTGCAAAGCGAGTTGAGCGTTGCGCTGCCATTTATTAATTTCATTTTGAGCATCATTATACTGTTTCTCAGTGCGTTTTTGGGCAGCGATCGCCTGAGCAACGCCCTGACGCAACTGTACTAAATCTTCCTGCATCTCAACGATCGCTTGTTCGAGCATTTTTTCAGGATCTTCTGCTTTACTTACCAGGTCGTTGAGGTTAGCACTGACGACTCGCCTAATCCGGTCAAATAATCCCATAACTTTGTTGTTCCTTTTGTGATTTACGCGCTTCGTTGGGCAGTTGGCTTTTTTACTGTATATTGCTACTTACTTCAATGTAATCTTTCCGGTTTAAATCGGTACCGCTCAACAAGCCCTTAATATCTAAGATATGCTTCTGGCTCAGTCTTTGCCTATTCTTTAAGAATTAGGAGCTTTGGGTAGTTGTTGGGGCTTGTGTTCGGGATCGAAGGACAGCTCTTTTTTCATCGCTTTTAGTTGTGCATCTACATCATTGCTTTCTTCCAAAGTAGCAAATCGCTGTTCTAGATCGTCTGTACTAGTAACAGATATGGCTTCAGCTTGCGCTTCTAGTTGCATGACTTTTTCTTCCATACGTTCAAAAGCTCTGACACTATTTGTGTTGGAAGTTCCGTCTAGCATTTCTTGAAGTTTATAAGATGCTTCAGCAGAACGGGCGCGAGCAATATACATATCTTTTTTATTCTTTGCTTGCTGCATTTTTAGCTCTAAAGTCCGCATATCTTGTTTTAGCTTAACAACCACCACATCTTGTTTTTCTCTTTGGGCCCAAAGGTCGCAAGCAGTTTGCTGGTAAGCCTGACGTTTAGTCAGGGCTTCCCTGGCTAAAGGTTCGTTACCCTGCTGCAATGCGAGTTGGGCGCGACGGTACCATTCTTCTGCTGTGGATTGGGCTGTGCTTATCTGACGTTCGGTGCGTTTTTGGGTGGCGATCGCTTGGGCTACCGCCTGTCGCAATTGCACCAGATTATCTTGCATTTCTAAAACAGTTTTTTCCAGAACTTTTTCTGGATCTTCCGCACCTGTAACTAAACTATTTACGTTGGCACGCACTACACGCACTACACGGTCAATCAGTCCCATATACTACTCCATTTGGGAATTATGAATTATGAATTATGAATTATGAATTATGAATTATGAATTATGAAT
>JAWQFQ010000239.1:0-14458 GCA_035967975.1 Scytonema sp. PMC 1070.18 | reverse complement strand
TGTTCCCGATTCAGTATCTGTTAATTTAGCATAACAAGTACTGAAGAACCAAAAATATTTTAATGCCGATGTTGAAGCTTGCTTATTATTTTGCCAGTTCGATTCCAGTTCTCAGAAATATTTTTGTGATGTATTCGGTAACCTTGAAGAATCAAATTATTATCGAATAGGGTATCGTCACAATATTTTAATCAAAAATGTAGATTCTTTTGATAAACTCAATAAACTTTATGATACAAATACTAGTACAAAATGGCGCTCTGGTATTAAGCATGATTGTTCAAAAGTTATGGAATTTCGTCAAATTAATAATACTTTAGTAAATGGAGTAGGAGAAGTAGTCAACATTGAAGACACTTATCTCTTTCCTTTAATCAAAGGTTCTGATATAGCTCAAAATAGAATAATAACTACTGATAAATATATTTTGGTTCCTCAAAAATTTGTAGGGGAACCAACAGAATGCATAAAAACTCTAGCACCTAAAACGTGGAGTTATCTGGAGTCTCATGCAAGCTACCTGGATAACAGAAAAAGTAAAATCTATCAAAACAATCCTCGTTTCTCTATTTTTGGAATAGGAGCATATACTTTTGCACCCTGGAAAATTGCTATCTGTGGACTGTACAAGAAATTAGAGTTTAGATTGGTAGGTCGGATAAATAGCAAGCCTACAGTGTTTGATGATACTGTTTATTTTCTTAGTTTTGATGATGAACAAGCTGCATATACAACCTATGAGCTTTTGACTTCTCCGACAGCATTAGACTTTTACTCATCCTTAATTTTTTGGGATGAAAAGCGCCCAATCAAATCAAGTATCTTAAATAGCTTGAATCTAACAGCTTTGAGAAAGTTAAGTAATGGCTAATAGCTCTTTTTGGCTAGCTTTGATAATTGGGAATTCCCGACTGCATTGGGCGTGGTTTAGGGGTGAAACACTCCTTCGCACTTGGGACACAAACCATCTTCCCTCCCCTCAGACACTCCCCATTGACTACTCCTCACTCCCTTTATACCTAGCTTCTGTCGTTCCCAGTCAAACAGCGCTTTGGCAATCTTACCCTAATGTTCGCATTATTACTCTAGACCAAGTTCCTTTACAGGGAATTTACTCAACATTGGGAATTGACCGCGCTTTAGCTTTATGGGGTGCGGGACAACAATGGGGTTTTCCCATGTTGGTGATTGATGCAGGAACAGCACTCACCTTTACAGGTGCAGATGGGAATAAATGTTTGATTGGAGGAGCAATTCTTCCCGGACTGGGTTTACAGCTTGCGACTCTAACTACAAGAACGGGACAATTACCAAGTGTGGAACTTCCCCACCAGCTTCCGCAACGATTTGCTCTCAATACACAAGACGCGATGCAAAGCGGGGTTCTCTATACTTTAGTGGCTGGAATCAAGGATTTTGTTGAAGCGTGGTGGCGTTCATATCCGTTTGGGAAGATTGCAATGACTGGAGGCGATCGCACTGTGTTATTCAACTATCTCCAATCCCAATTTCCTGAAATTGCAGCACAAATCATTGTTGAACCGAACTTAATTTTTTGGGGAATCAGAGAAATAATTATTTAAACAATTTAAACTTAGTACTGTACGTTCGCTCTAGTTGGAGCGAAGAATTAATTGCATCCAACCTGAGTTCGACGTAAAAAAGTCGGATAATTAAGTATTTAAGGGATTTTACAGGTGGGAATTAAATAATAGCGATCGCCATTGATTCAGCCGAAAATAGATATGTCTCTTCTGGAAAATTCAAGTCTTCTATAGTTAGGTTTAATGAAGGCTTTTTCTCTTGATACGTATAAGCAATTAAACCTGCAATAATATTAACCATAAAATTCCCAACACTGCGGTGGCGTGTATGTTGTATTTGGGAGATATTTTGGCTCTTCCGTACCTAGTGGGCTAAATTATTGTGAAAATTAGCTTGTAATCCTTACTGGGCTTTTATTATAGCCATTATTGATCTCAATTCAGCATTAAGAATAAAATGCGTGACTATAAGCGACTGTAAGCCTTGATTTTAAAGGAAAGTTATCGACTGTAATTGAAAATTAGCCCACTAAGTACGGAAGAGCCATTTTATGCAACGCCTAGTCCGGATTTTGTGCAAAATTATGATTAGGCATTACTCGTGAGTACCAATACAGACTTTGTACAAGCAGTGAAGCAAGTTGGGGTATTAGGTTTTTGCTGTGACATCCCCGAAAGACTTCGAGACGTGTGTGATGACACGACGATTCTTTCTAAAAGTGAAGTACTGAAGAACGGGTGGGCAGTAAAAACATTTTCATCCCAATTTCAATCCAAAAATGGGCTTTCCCATCCGTTAATTGTGAAGAAATATTTCGCCAACAGTGTCCGTTGCTACTCAGACCCCAACTTATGCGGGAGATTTCGGCTTTGAAACAGCAAAGTTTATAGATGGCAGCATATGTAAGTCTTAAAATTATCTCAGTGCAACGTGCTTTGACCAAAGCGTGTGACCAATGCCTCACGGGAAGAGGTAAACAAAAGGTTGGCGACTTCATCATCCGGCAGTTGGGTTAGTGGCTCAACGATTAATGAAAGCTCCTCGTCAAGAACACCAAATCGGCTCTTGAGCAGGCTTTGAATTAAATTTTTGGCTTTTTCGTGTTGTCCTTCTTGAATACCTTCAAGTCGTCCTTCTTGTCGCTCAATGCGACTGATGCTGCTAATGTAGGGCATTTGGGTTTCCTCCTCGAATTGTCTGAGCTCGTCTCTAAAGATGATTTCCAACGGCTCTGGCAGGCGCATCATGCTATCCAGTACCAGGAATATATTGATGATATCTTGTCGGCTATATCCGCATCTGTAAAGTCCTTTGATCAGACGTAGTTTCCATTGCAACCGCTCTGTGGCGACCTGGGTCGTAGCCTGGGTTTTGCGATGCGCCATCACTACCACAGCAAACGGGTTATTGCTCGACGAGAGCGCTTCCCAGGTATAGTCTAACAATTTGATGACGGGAAACCGCAGCCGCATCTCGCAACCCCAGCGCCCGTAACCATATTCCTGGGGTCGCCAGTTGGGTTGCTCATCTCCCAGCACGGCTAAACTTACCACTTCTCGACCATAGCGGTCAAAAATCTTATAATGATAGGTAAAGATTCGTTTTGCAAAACCGCTGTCCGTTTGGCTTTGAATTTCGATATGCAGGAGGAGCCACGCTTCAGAGCCGTCTCTGAGCCAGACTTTAAATAGTTTATCGACAAAGCGCGTGCCAATTTCAGCATCCCGGACAATCTGGTTAAACTCCTTGTCAAGGAATTCGTATCCCCGCTCCCACGCGATCTCCTGATGTGCTTCGGGGAAGAAGAAGGCAACGAATGCCTCGAAATACTGTTCAATCGCCACTTTCCACGATTCGTCGTAATTTGCAGGAACGTTGGTTTCTGATTCCGTCATGCCGTTACTGTCAATACAGTCCTAAATGTTACAAAGATGTTTTACCACAAGACTTCGCCACCTTCAATAAATCCACGCTATATTGCGTAAGGAATTTGGCAGAAATAGACCTCATCGAATGTAATTTTAAAAAAAAGCTAAAACTTATTTACCAACAATTGACCCGAAGCTGGTAAAATGAAAAAAATTGACATTTTGTAAATAGTTAAACAGACAAAAAAAACGATTCAAAAAACCTCTAATAAGGTTATACAATCGTTTTTGTTATTTTTACGTGATTAGTTTCTTAAGAATTCTGCATTTAAGCGCGCACGAGTAGCAATGGAACAGGAATGTACGCTAAGCCCAAGATATCTACTGTACTTGAGTTTGAGCCGTCGCTCTTCAACGTGCTTATTCCTGTGATAACAATGTTTATCACAGGAATAATAAGCTCAAAGACTGAATTATCGCTCTTGATGCGACCTTAAAGAAGGTGGAAATTTTATCGTTATCACACGAATCAGTCGTTAGCGTACATTTTGGTTCCAATGCTAATCACACGCGTTAAGCTTCTAGTTGCTTTAGAGTCTCTTCACACCATTTAATAATCTCGGATTCGGTTGCCCGTGACCAATAGGGCTTTCGACTGTTATTTTTATTAATTTGTTTAACTTTTTCTAGCAAATTTTGAAATTGGTCATTCGTGATGTCGGGTCTAGCACCATAACCATGATGAGATAAAGCATGTTTTAAAAATTTCATTATATCCCCGACAAATTTCATTATATCCGCAAACCCACACCTCAAAGCGAATGTGGTGGACCACTAGGTCTATTTATCTTGCGTTTGAGTAGTAATCTTGCACCTACAATACCAAAAGCTAATACACTCAAGCCAATGTTTGGCTCAGGGACTGGTTGCTTACGAACAACTTGAAAATCGATAATATTATCTGTCAGTGGTAACATTACTCAAATTTACATAAGGCAAACCATTTTTTATTCACTCAAGCATCTTTTCTTGAAGAGTGCTTAGGGATCAAGTTTTTTGATAGGTGCAAAACCAGATTGTTCTACCAGTCTTTGACCTTCAATGCTTAGGAGCAAGTTAGCATAAGCAGTCCCAGATGACTCACTTCGAGCATCACCTTTTCTAAAGATGATGTAGAGTTCCCTTGTTATTGGATAGGAACCATCATCAAAAGCTTGCTCATTGACTAAATTATTGTTTCCCTTCCGAAAGGGATATACAATAGGTCTACCGTTGTCCCATGCTAACGCCAGAGGTTTTACGGGTAAAGTTTTTTGGTCAACCACTTCTGATGCTGTGGCGTAACCAATTCCACCAAAGGTTATAAACTTTTAATTTCCCATTATACTTGTCTACTAATCCCGACAATCGCAATTCTATTTGTGTATTAGAGTCATCTGCATCTATTTCTCCTTGTTTTAGAATAGACTGGTAAAGTGTTAGGAGCTGCTTCGTTTGATATTTGTTTCTGAGAAGGCGAGCGCGAATAGTCTTTAAATGCTCTGGCTCGTCCTGAGATTCCCAATTTTCAATAATACATAACCTTACCACCTGCTCCACAGTGCAGGAATTTTCTTTTTCAGATTCTTCAACCATGAACTGACATAGTTTTTGTGTCAGAAATGGTTGTCCTCCCGTCCAGGTTAAAATTTCAGACTAAACTATCTTCTTGTGACCCGTGTCCAGAAAAGTGTACAATCTGAGGCTCGTAGTCCAAAATAGCTCTATGTATATCCCTATAGCGTACTGCTTCTGCCGTATCTATTAAATAGCGATCGCGCCTTCTTGAGCGTCTTAATCCTTCCTTAATCTCTCTTATCTCCCGCTCTAAATGAAGTTGGCTTGTACCTTGAGGATTGGCTGACAAAAGTAGGATTTTTTTGATTTGGTTGGGATGATCACTCATGAGAAATCCATATTTATAGAGTTTGATACTGTAGTTAATATAAGTTTGTATGAGGATATACAAAATGCTAGCAAGAGTCGTAAGCATTCAGCTATCAGCCTTACTCTGTCAGCTTTTAGTTTTATATTCAGTGAACTACCTGCTAACTGCTGAGATGTTCATATCTGATAGCTCACTCAAAATCAGTTGTAAGGGCGAACGACCGTACCCTCCAGGAAGGCTCCGCCAACACCCCTACCGATATACCTCATAAACTCGCAATATGCTCTATATACTATTAGGTCTAAATCAAACTAACTTATGCAATTGGAGCGCTGTAAACATAGCCGTTTGAACTTTATTTTCGGCGGATAAAATTGGGGAGTTTTTAAGAGGATGTGTGAAAAGTGGTTTGCTGTAATTTCAAGCACTGGTTGATCCCCCCTAGCCCCCCTTAAAAAGGGGGGAAAATAATCTTAAAGTCCCCCTTTTTAAGGGGGATTTAGGGGGATATTGAATATGATTGCTACTGATGAAAGGACTTTTCAAACATCCTCTAAAGTGAAGATTAAAGCAAAAAAGGTGAGCATTGCCCACCCACAAATTAAAAATTATTAACAATAGGAACCTAGACCTTTGAACGGTCTGTCAAAATTTCGTATCCAGTTTCTGTGACCAACAGGGTATGCTCGAACTGAGCGGACAGAGATTTATCGACTGTAACGGCTGTCCAACGGTCAGCTAAAGTACGGGTAAACTTAGAACCTGCATTCAAAATGGGTTCAATTGCTAGTGTCATCCCTGCACGAAGTTTAACATTAGGCATATCGCGGGTGCGGAAGTTGAAGACAGAGGGTTCTTCATGTAAATTTCTACCGACACCATGTCCGGTAAAGTCTTCTACAACACTGAAGCCATTAGCTTTTACATGGTCTTCAATAGCACCAGCAATGTCCATAAGAAAATTGCCGGCTTTGACTTGTTCGATACCTTTGTAAAGGGCTTCCTCTGCAACGCGAATCAGCCGAGCAGCTTCTGGAGTCACTTGTCCTACAGCAATTGTGATGCAAGAGTCGCCATGAAAGCCTTGGTAATATGCGCCAGTATCAACTTTCAAGACATCTCCAGCACGGATAACTTTCTTAGAACTGGGAATGCCGTGTACAACTTCATTATTGATACTAGAGCAGATGGAACCAGTAAAACCGTGGTATCCTTTAAAGCTAGGTGTTGCGCCCATTTCTCGGATGCGTTTTTCCGCATGAGCATCTAAATCAGCTGTGGTCATCCCTGGCTTTACCAGCTCGGAAATTTCTTTCAGCACAGTTGCCACTATTTTGCTAGATTCTCGCATGATTTCGATTTCACGCGGTGATTTAATTTCAATGCCTCGACGTTGCTTTTTTTGACTGGGACGGGTGCTTTGAGCTGGTTGAGAAAGCAGGTTACTGAGAATGTTCATGGGAAACCAATAATTTTTACGCTTTACGCTTATGTTTCTAGAATTTTACTAAATTTATTGAGAAACATTGCCTATATTTAAGGTAGCTTATTTATAGGGCATTCAGCACTTTATTGAAGTCTTAAATCATTCGTGAAAAGTCAGAAACCCGGTATCTTGGAGATACCGGGTTTCTTTAGTCGCAATTTTTACAACTCAAGAGGAATGCTATGGTTGTTAGCACTTTGGATAGCAGATTTTATTGTATACTACTGAAGGCAGAGTGCTCAGTTATGACAATCTCCCCCGTCATCCCTGCTTCAGTGTGTCCTGGTCTTGGACAACGCAGACCATATTTTCCTGGTTTGAGCGGTATAAATACCCATTCAGCTTCTGCTGTTGGCTTTAGTTCTAGTTCGTGGATGGCTCCTTTGACTTCGACGTTACCTGCGTCAACTTTTTGTGTCCAAATAGCATCAGCAAAATCTTTAGCAGTAAAGTAGTGCTTTAAATCACTGGGATTGGTGAGTCGAAGTTTGTAGCGTTTTTCAGCTTCAAATTCTAAATGATTGGGTTCAAACTTTAACTCGTTCGCAGAATTACCTAAGTTTACAGTAATTTCTGTGACAGGCTGTTTGATAATTCCCCCTGTTAAATCTGCTGCTATGGTAGGAGTGGGGTTAATAAATAAAAGGATTAGAAGTAAACCTAAAAGTTTTTTCAAAAAATGTGTCATATCATGTTTAGAACAAGACTTACACCAATACTACTTGGATAGGCGAAAATTAGAAACCCGGTTTCTTTAAGAATACGGGTTTGGTGGAATCTCAACTATTAGACATAGGCGTGAAAAAGATGTAGGGGCGCTCCATGCGATCGCCCCTACCAACGCTTTCAGGACACACATATTTAATTTCCACGCCTATGTCTATTGTTAACTGAGCAGTATTGACACTTACACTATGTTTGTAGTTGCGTTTTAGCGAAGACAGCGCAACTACAAACGAATGACATAGCTATTGACTGTTCGTACCTTTGTCTGCAAAGACAGCAGGACCTGCAGTTACTACTACGATTTTATCTGGATAAAGTAACTCACGAGCTGCTTTGTTGACATCATCAAGGGTGACTGCTCGAATTTTGTCTGTGAAAGAAAGTAGTTCCTCTGTGTCTAGTTCATAAACCTCATTCATCAAAATTCTATAGGCTAATTCCTCTGGATTGGATAAAGACACAATGTAGTTGCTGATGAGGGTATGTTTAGCGGTGTCTACTTCTTCTTCAGTTACGCCTTGCTGATGAATTTGTTCTAACAGTTCACGGGTGCTGGCGATCGCTCGATTGGTATCTTCCGGACTCGTTTGCATTTCAATCAAAAATGTTCCAGAATTTTTGCCAACAAGAAAGTTGCTATATATTCCGTAGGTTAAACCAAGGCGATCGCGCACTTCAGCACCCAACCGACTCGATAGCGTATCACCTCCCAAAATCTGATTCAGTACAGTGGCTGAGTAGAAGCGGGGGTCTTGACGGCTAATACCCGGATTACCCATATAAGTAATAGCTTGGGCTTTCCCAGGAAGAACTTGGCTGAGACGAACAGCTTTTTCTGGTAAAGATACTGTTGGATATTTCGCTTTTGGGGGTTGACCAGTAGCTTTCCAGTCCCCAAAAGCGTTTTCAATGAGAGTTTTCACTTGAGTCGGGTCAAAATCTCCCACTAGTACAACAACTGTCGTATCTGGGCGATAATGTTTTTCCTTAAATTCAAGGATATCCTGACGGCTCACGAGCCGCAAACTCTGTTCTGTAGGAAATATATGTAATGGGTGATTTTTCGGATACACAGATTGGACAAATGTTTTTTCTGCTACTTCCGCAGGATCGTCTAATTCCTGTTTCAGGTCTGTCAGTGCTTGTTTGCGCGTCAGATCCAATTCTTTTTTAGGAAAGGTTGTATTTCTGACAACGTCTGCTAAAGTTTCAACTAAGATTGGTAGGTCTGATGCTAAGCCATCACCTTCAATTTTTACCCCTTCACGGTAAGTTTCAAAGTCCAAACTCGCGCCCTGGTCTTCTAAAACTTTAGCTAATGTCAAAGCATCCTTTGTTTTAGTTCCATTCATTAAATTATCTGTCACCAAAGAAGCGAGCCCCGCTTTATTCTCAGGGTCAAATTCTTTACCAGCTTTTATGAATCCAGTTAAAGTGACAGTAGGACTACTGTCATCAGGTAAAAGCAAAACTTGTAAACCGTTAGACAATGTGAATTGTTCTGGTAGCTTTTGGGAAAGACGAATCTCCGAAAAATCCACATCCGGTAAGTATTTTTCAACTTCTTCCTGAGTGACAGACGTACTCGAAGTAAAATTTTCAGTTATGTGTGAAGATTTCGTCCTGTTCCCAGTTCCTTTAATTTGTTGAGTTGGTTCAAAAAAACCAAAAGTACGCGCTTCTGGGGTGAGGTATTTTTTTACCACTCGCTGGACATCTGCTGGAGTCACCTGACGGATGGCTTCTAAGTAGCGTTCTGTGTAGCGGTAATCACCAACCGTTGTCTCATCATCACCGAGTTGCATTGCAATACTAACGATATCACGGTTACTTAAAATCATCGAGGCTTCTAACTGTGCTTTGGCTCGATTGACCTCTTCTGGTGTCGCTCCTTGTTTTGCTAGTTTAGCGATCGCATTCTTTAGCACTGAGTCAACTTTTTTCAAATCGCGATCGGGAGCAGCCGTAACCAACAGCTCATACCATCCTGACTCTACCAAACTAATCACAGATGCTGAGACCTCATTAGCCACGTCTGATTCTACCAATGCTTGATAAAGACGAGCATTTCGTCCCTCCGTCAAAATGTAATCCATCACATTCAGCGCTGGTATATCGGGGTGATTGACATCTGGTAGCGGGTATACTGCTTGCAGTAGCTTAGCTGCGCCTGGTTCCTTGAGGAGAATGGGTGTGGGGTGTGGGGTGTGGGGTATGGGGTGATGAGTTTTGTGAGTTGGAATTCCCTGAGGGATTTTTCCGAAAATTTCTTTGATAGCTTTTAGGGTTGGTTCGGTTTGGAAATCACCAACAATCACTAAAACAGCATTGTCAGGGCTGTAGAAGTTTTGATAATATTCCCGTACCTGCTTTGTCTTAAACTTTTCGACATCAGCTTTTGTACCACCTACGGGTAATCCATAAGCATGGTTGGGAAACGCAGCTTCTAAGACAGCACAGTTCAATCGGTATTCGGGGCTATTTTCGTAACCCTGTAACTCTGAGATGACGACTCGCTTCTCGTTGGCGAGTTGTACTGAATCAATGAGAGCATTCTGCATTCTATCTGCTTCTAGCTCTAAGAGGGCTTGAAGCTTATAACTTTCTGCTGTGTTGTAGTAAGCCGTTTGGTCGTAGCTTGTGAAAGCATTGGAATCACTACCTAGAGCACTGAACAACCGTCCAAACTGAATTGGACGATTTTTCGTACCTCTAAACATCATGTGTTCTAACTGATGAGCAATCCCATTGGCTCCTGGCTCTTCATTGCGCGAACCTATCCTGTACCATATTTGTACAGTCACCACTGGGCTAGTGTGTACTTCCTTTGTCAGAACGGTTAGACCATTTTCTAGTCTTGTTTTGTTGACTTTTTCTGTCACCAAGAGATCTGATGTATTTTTTGACAATACTATTTTAGGTGCATTTGTGAGTTCAGATGTTGCGATCGCGTGACTGTAAGCTAATTTATCTTCTAGAAGAAACACCGTAATGATCCAGAGACTCAGGATTAAAAAGGAAAAACGATATCGATGTAATAGGGAAAACACGGTCATGGATGGCGTAACTCTCTGTAAAGAAATTTACAGATTTTAATTAAATTATCATTTCTTTTTTTTGAATTGTTTGTCATTTAGACAACATTTACAGAAAAACCTTTATTATACTGAGAAAACATAAAAAATTTCAACTAGTTCCACATTAATTTTGATAAGCTGCGTTCTTCAGAAACCCGGTTTCTTTAAGAAACCGGGTTTCTCACCCTCGAAGATACCTCCCAATGAATGCGGTGAACCATTAGAGCGTCGGTACATTAGTCAAAACGAGGAGCAAAAAACCCGGTTTCTGTCGTCGAAAAGATTAATCTTTCGTTTACCGTCCGCGAAGAAACCGGGTTGAGTAGGATTACTATACTGGTGCGCTAGGAGATAGTCGCTAAAACTCTCATAAATTCCAAGGGTAAACCATCTGTATCAGCAATAAAAGCGACTTCGTAGATGCGATCGCCTATCTGTTGCTGAGTGGGTTCTAATAAAACTTTCAGTGGTTCGAGTTTTTCCGAAGTCCCTTCTGCTTCTTTAGCAAAACCTTCTTTTAAAGAAGCTAACCAACTGGGTAAATCTGGTGTGATGTGAGTCAGGTCAAATGACAGGTGATAATACCCTACGTAGTGTTCATCAGCAAAAGCGTCTGGTGCTGGTTTCGGTTGGGGTATTTGGATAAGCTCTATTCTACCACCCAAGCCTTCCATCCAACAAGCTAGAGTGTAACCCGTGGTGAAGCGTTCGCAAACTGTAAATCCTAACTGTTCGTAGAAAGCGATCGCCCGATGAATATTCGCAGTACGTATAGACGCGTGGTGCATTATGATTAGTTAGTTGAGAGTTGATAGTGGTTAGTTGCTAGTTGTTTTTCCCTCTAACTACTAACTACTAACCATTGACCATTACTCAAATAAACGGAAATATGGATAACGGACTGGGACACCGGGCTCTTTTTCCAAGTCGAAATTAATCACTTCCCAACAGGGTTCATCTGTTGGTTCGGGGCTAAATTCCACTGGTAAACCATAAAGTCGTGCGGGCGTCGTTTCTGACTGTCCGGAACGCCAGGGAGTACTGCGTTCTAGATAGCCACTCATCAGTTCTTGATAGCGCTTAGCAATAATCACCCGTGTCGCTCGATAGCCTTGGGTATATAACTTGTCTAGTGCTTCGTGAATTTCAAATCGAATGCCATCAGGATGAGTATGTTGTCGATACCATTCGCCTTTCCATCTTCGCCAATGACGTCCCGACTGTAGATGAATTAACTCTTCAGTTTTGGGATTTGCTTCAAAAGCGCCATGACGGGGACACAGATAAGTGTCAGTGAGTGTCAACGCCGGGATTGTTTGACGGCAGTGGGGACACTGAATTTCCGGACCAAATATAGGGTACTGCAAACCTGGATTCATCATGAAGTGCTTAAAGACATATTTTTATACTCACCAGTGCCGTTGGTTTTCCTCACACTTCTGCTCCACCTCATTAAGTTCATGACTGAGTACTGCCTCTTAATCTTTGGCTTGACGCCGTGATATTCTAATTTTGCAACCTATTAAGGTTGGAGTTCCTCCAGTGTTCCTGGGTACCTTATTCTTATTCTACCGTGTCTACTGCATCCTATTGGTCATCTCCCGATATTTCTCTAGCAGCATTTGTAGCAGCTAACTCTATTGTTATGGGGTCAGTAAAAATAGCAGCCGGGGTAAGCATATGGTATGGAGCAGTTGTCAGAGGAGATGTGGAACGCATAGAAATCGGAGAATGTACCAATATCCAAGATGGAGCTGTACTACATGGTGACCCCGGTAAGCCAACGATATTAGAAAACCATGTTACCGTAGGACACCGCGCTGTGGTACACTCTGCCTACATTGAAAGCGGTAGTTTGATTGGCATTGGCGCTATTGTTTTAGATGGTGTGCGGGTAGGATCTGGTAGCATTATCGGAGCAGGTGCAGTTGTAACCAAGGATGTACCACCCTTATCCCTCGTCTTAGGTGTCCCTGGCAAAGTGGTACGCCAGATTTCTGAAGCTGAGGCAGAAGAACTTGTAGAACACGCCGAACGCTACAAAAAGTTGGCTCTGGTTCACGCGGGTAAAGGTACAGATACTGGATTTAGTTTAGCTTAGTTAGGGTGAGGGGTGTAGGGGGAAAAGAATCTACCTACACCCTCACACCCCCATACCCTTACACCCCTAGTCCTCAATTTGTAAAGAATCTTTACGGAGTATTTGAGAAAAGTTGACAACTTCAGCTAAAAATAAAGATGAGAGCAGTTGATAAAACTTTAATTTCTAATTGAGAGAGGGAATCTAAAATGGATATTGATTTTCGCGTGGCAATTGTTCTAGCTCCTATTGCGATCGCCGCTAGCTGGGCAGTGTTCAACATTGGTGCTGCTGCTTTGAGACAGTTACAAGGCTTTTTGAACAGAGAAGCGTAAGATAGTTTTATAAAACTTTAACTTGTAGGGTGGGTAATCTAACATTACCCACCCTATATTTAACCTGGAAACTCCCAAATAAAAAGTGGATATCAACTCCTTACTACAGCCCTTCCAACATTTTGGTATCCATCTTGGATTGGAGCGTATTACCAAACTACTAGAAAATCTCGGCAACCCTCACCATCAAGTTCCGATGATTCACGTTGCTGGGACTAATGGCAAAGGTTCCGTTTGTGCTTATCTTTCCTCTATCCTGACTGAAGCAGGGTATTGTACGGGGCGGTACACTTCACCGCATTTAGTCGATTGGACGGAACGTATTTGTCTGAACGAACAACTAATTCCTGGAGAATTACTGTATCAATTATTACAACAAGTGCAAGCGGCAATTTCTGAGGATGAAGAATCACCTACTCAATTTGAAGTGATTACCGCAGCTGCTTGGTTATATTTTGCACAACAAAAAGTGGATATCGCAGTGGTAGAAGTTGGACTGGGAGGACGTTTAGATGCTACCAACGTTTGCGCGAATCCCCTTATTACCATTATCACGTCTATCAGCCGCGAACATTGGCAACAATTGGGTTCTACCATTACTGAAATTGCT
Organism: Scytonema sp. PMC 1070.18; assembly: GCA_035967975.1. Classification (GTDB taxonomy): domain Bacteria; phylum Cyanobacteriota; class Cyanobacteriia; order Cyanobacteriales; family Nostocaceae; genus Scytonema. The sequence goes on along the minus strand of JAWQFQ010000239.1, from coordinate 804 downwards.
GGAGAAAAAGCTGGTATCCTAAAACCCGGATGTCCAGTGGTGATTGGATTATTACCACCAGATGCACAGGAGGTTGTGCGATCGCGTTCCCTAAAATTAGGATGTCCTGTCATTATCCCTCAACCTGCTCGGCAAATTGCGCCTGGATGGGCGGAGTATGAAACAATTCAAAATTTAGAGTCTATTAAATATCCCTTACCATTACAGGGACAGATTCAGTTAGCTAACTCAGCTTTGGCTTTAGCTGCTATAGAAATATTGCAACAGCAGAATTGGGAGATATCAAAAGAAGCGATCGTTCAAGGTATAGCAAAAACCCGATGGTTAGGACGGATGCAATGGACGACATGGAACAATCATAAATTATTACTAGATGGTGCTCATAACCCAGCCGCTGCAAAAATTTTGCGTGATTATGTGGACTCTTTAGAAAATTCAGTTCGCGGTTCAAGACTGACTTGGGTTATGGGAATGCTTTCTACAAAAGACCACGAGGAGATATTTAAGGCGTTATTGAGACCCAATGACAGATTATATTTAGTTCCAGTCCCAGACCATAGTTCAGCCAAACCTGTTGAATTGGCAAAATTAGCTCAAAATATCTGTCCGGAACTGGGCTTTTGCACCACCTATCCTGACTTATCATCAGCTCTAACAGCCGCTTTTTCTTCCTCCGAAGATAATTTGGTGGTTTTGTGTGGTTCGCTTTATTTAGTGGGGAATTTTTTGGGGAAATTATGAATTATGAATTATGAATTATGAGTTATGAATTATGAATTATGAATTATGAATTATGAATTATGA
>JAWQFQ010000238.1:0-14497 GCA_035967975.1 Scytonema sp. PMC 1070.18 | reverse complement strand
ATACCAAGAGCCTTTGCTTCCACCTTCCATTTACCGCTGAAGCGCTCAGGAATGTATGTTAGACGCTGTCAGTGATTTAGGGGGCTTTTTGTTCAACAACAGCGCCACCACGGGCTGAATATTCCTGTTGCGGTAAATGCAAGCTTGAATCATAACTGGTAGCTTTTAACTAATCAAGAGTTTGTGGATGAATGTTTCGACTCGAACTGAGTAGAAAGTGTATCACTAACCAAATTGATTGAAAATGTGACACACCCTAATAATCAACACCCTTGAAGTCATTTACCATCTTTAATTTAATGGATTTCCTCAGATATGACTTGCCAGTTTGGCAAGTTTTTTATTGATTTTAGAAGTGTTATTCTCATCACAAAATCACTCAATAACCAACAGTATTCTCTCCATCAATCCAAGAATCTTATTCTAGAGAATCCTTGTTGTATCAAGGCTTATCATCTTTTTTCTAGACAATAAAACTACACAAATATGAGGGGCTTGACCCCTCATAGTTCCAAGTTTCATTAGGGGGTTATACCCCTCATTTCTTCTGGTTTTCTATCCGGATTTTCTGAAGTATATCCACTAGGATTCTCTCTCATACTTCTCTAAAAAATGCGTTTCGTGCCCTTAGCGTAACTCCGAATCGCTATCATGAGAAACCCGGTAACTCATGGGAAACCGGGGAACTTTTAAGAAATAAATTTGTGGAGCCGCCTCCGCACATTCTCGTGCGTCTTCGCCCATACGTTCACGGGCGAGGACGCCCGTACCACAAGAAATATTGTTCGACTTTTTTATTTGGAAGTCCTGTACACATTTTCCCGTTCCTTGTTTGTAACGGGCAGGATAACTGATAATGATAACTGTTAATAACTGGGGCGATCGCCCACACAGTCTAGTTTGTTCTCTTAATTTTTGCGTAGGATAGCAGATAGGGGTGTGCTCTTGCGGATATCCAACATATTGGCAAGAGATTGTTGACCTTGATTCTGAAAACCTCCCTGTTCTGGTGGTAGAATTGTCACCACAGGTTTGCTTTTACCAGAGATAGCAACAACGGGCATCTTTTCTTGTGGTTGCAAGACAGGGTGGTTGTTGTGAAAACGGGATCTTGTCTTCTGACGGCGTTGTGCCAAACGTGCTTGATAGCGGTTAATTTGATTCTTAACTTTTTGATGTTGTCCCGAACGGTTAAGCAGTAGGAACAATATCAAGCTTCCACTTGCACAACTAAGAGCAATGGTAATCACCATCCACAAAGGCATAGGACTAGAAATATTAGAAGATGTGCTGATAGGCTTGACAACTTCAGCGTCTGCTATTTCTGGTTCCTCTGGTTCAAGACGCCCAACATATCCCAGACTGTACAAGGCAAAGACACCACTTCCCAGAAAAGCTGCTGACAACCCTATTGGTAACAGCAAAGGATGTTGGACAAACAAACGTACCAAAAAATTCTTGTTTTTCTTTTGCTTTGGGTTCTTTTTCCGCAGCTTTGGTGTCGGCATTGGTGCTTGAGATGCCTGCTGCACACTCTGAATATTTTCCATGATTGCTTGGCGTGATTAGTATCCCTCCAGTATTTAATTGTACTTAAGGGACAATTTTGTTGTATCCGTAGAGACATAAAGATTTAAGTAACCTTTTTCATAAAATTAGGCTACTTAAATCTAATCTTTATTGCTAAAACCTGGTATTGTTTACTACTTTACTAAATAATAGGGTATGGAGTGTCGGGGAGGAAGATTTTGATGTGTTGTTAGTGTGTGTAGCAGTGTAAGCAGTTTGTGAATGACTATCTTGTCAATCCTTTGGATAAGCAGAATGTCTCTCAAGTGCATATTGAATTAATTGATCGACCAATTGTGAGAACTCCAGACCACTATTCGCCCATAGTAGGGGATACATACTTGTCGCTGTAAAACCAGGTAAGGTGTTGATTTCGTTTATCAACACTTCTTCTGTTGCTTCTACATAGAAAAAATCCACTCGTGCCAAACCAGCAGCATCAACAGCAGCAAAGGCTTGCAACGCCATTTCTTGAATTTGATGAATGACAGTCTCCGGGATGGGGGCGGGAATCAGTAAATTTGCTTGACCTTCTGTGTATTTAGTTTCATAATCATAAAAATCACTGTTGTAAGTAATTTCACCGACAACAGAAGCTTTTGGCAAATCATTTCCCAAAACAGCACACTCTACTTCCCGTGCTTTCACTCCTGCTTCTACAATGATTCTGCGGTCGTAACTAGCAGCATTGTCTAACGCCATTTCCAACTCTTGACGCGATCGCACTTTCGCAATCCCCACCGACGAACCCAAATTAGCGGGCTTCACAAAGCAGGGGTAGCCCACAGTTAGCTCAATTTCATCACAGAGTTTTGGGAAAACACAAGGATTCGACCAAATTTGCGTTCTGTTTAACGCCATGTACTTCACTTGTGGTAATCCTGCTTGAGCAAAGGCTGTTTTCATCGCAATCTTATCCATCCCCACAGCCGAACCCAAAACTCCAGACCCAACAAAGGGGACTTGCATCAAAGTTAGTAACCCTTGAATGGTACCATCTTCACCATTAGGACCGTGGAGAACGGGAAACCAAACATCCACTTCTGCAACTTGAGAAGGAGATTGCCAACGACTGAGGACTTGAGCCTGACTGATTGATATTTGAGAATCCACTGTAGATTCTGGCAATTGTAGTGGCGTTCCCGATGTCAAAACTTGTTGTGGCACATCTCCCGCTAACCAGCGCCCATCCTTTTGGATATAAAAAGGCAATATTTCATACTTACTCGAATTTTGGTCTGCACCCAAAGCTTTAGCGATCGCCCGTGCTGAACTTATAGATACTTCATGTTCTCCCGAACGACCACCAAATAATAATCCCACCCGCAGCTTTGTCATCACCAAACACCTTTATCAATCGAGAACCCAGATAGCCTAGCATAACGGATGGGTAATTAATAATTGGTAATGACCAACGCAATGAGGAATTACGATTTACAAATTAGCAGCGCTTCCACGGGTTCACCTGTTAAGCTAAAAGCGCGGACCTCGGTAATTTTGACTTGAACCAACTTGCCTTTGAGTTCGTCGATCTTCCCAGTAAAGAATGTGAGACGGTTTCCACGAGTGCGCCCCATCACTTGAGACTTATCTTTGGGGTTTTGGTCTTCTACCAGTACCTCTTCAATGCGTCCCATGTAACGCTGCGATCGCTCAGATGCTTTCACTGCAACAAGATGATTCAGCCGTTGGAGGCGATCGCTTTTCACCTCCTCACTCAATTGCTCATTCCAAACAGCAGCTGGTGTTCCAGGACGGGGAGAGTAAGCTGCTGTATTCAACTGGTCAAAACCAATATCCTCAACCAACTTTAGAGTCTGTTCAAATTGTGCTTCCGTTTCCCCAGGAAAACCGACAATAGCATCAGCACTAATTGATGCATCCGGCATATACTGACGAATTGTATCAATTATCCGGCGATATTTCTCATGAGTATAACCCCGTGCCATGCGTTTGAGCACCTCATTATCCCCAGACTGAAAGGGAATGTGGAAATGTTCGCACACCTTAGGTAGTTCCGCACAAGCTTTAATCAGCCTCTCCGTAAAATAGCGTGGATGAGAGGTTGCGAAACGAAGGCGCTCAACTCCAGGGACATCATGAACGTAGTAAAGCAAATCTGTCAGAGTGTGTAGATGACGACCTTCTGGAGTAACACCAGGTAAATCCCGCCCGTAAGCATCAATATTTTGACCCAGTAAAGTCACTTCCTTATAACCCAGTCGTCCCAATTCCTCCATCTCCGCCCGAATTGCTTCTGGCGTACGGGATTGTTCAACACCTCGTACGTTAGGAACCACGCAATAAGTACAGCGTTCGTTGCAGCCATAAATCACATTCACCCAAGCAGTCACGGTGCTATCCCGTCGCGGTTGGGTAATATCTTCCATAATGTGAACTGGTTCAGTAGCAACAACCTGACCACCATCAAACACTTGTTGCAACAAATCTTGCAACCGATTCGCGTGCTGCGGTCCCATCACTAAGTCCACTTCTGGAACGCGCCGCAACAGCATTTCCCCTTCCTGCTGGGCAACACAACCAGCTACAACAATAGTCAACTCTGGTTGCTCGTGCTTACGCTTGGCTTGTCTACCGAGATAAGAATATACTTTTTGCTCTGCATTATCTCTGATAGTACAAGTGTTGTAAAGAATAACATCTGCAGCATTCGGGTCTTCTGACCACTCAAAGCCCATGTCTTCTAAGATGCCAGCCATACGTTCTGAGTCGGCTTTGTTCATCTGGCAACCGAAGGTAGTGATATGATAGCGACGGGGTAAAGTGGTCATAGCAATAATAAACAGGATAAGATAATTGTTTACACTACTGATAAATTATAAAATTTTGTCACGGCAATGTGTTATGAGAAGATTTGGCATTGAGAAATCACTCGTATATATCCCACCCCTAAAAAAGCGCGAATGGGTAGGTGTTGAAAAATGAGGAACTTAAAAAATCCCTTCAACCATAGAGTACATCTGGGTTTCAGCCGAATTTTCAATCCTATCCATCCGCGCTCCTTACCTAGTAAGGCTTTCAACCATTTTGCCTTGACAAGGCTAGCATCAATCGAGTTATGATGAACCCATCCGCGCTACAGCACCTTGAAAACCGAATAGGACAAGCCTCTCAAAGGCGAGCAGTTGCAACTTATACGAATCCCTTCTAGGGATTGAAACATGGCACTTCTACATAATACATAGCTTTCTCCTACGTTGCAACTTATACGAATCCCTTCTAGGGATTGAAACACTTTAGTGGGAACAATCAATGACTGTTCCTATGAGTTGCAACTTATACGAATCCCTTCTAGGGATTGAAACAAATCTATAGATGGTGCTGCTCCTGTTGCTAAAGTGTTGCAACTTATACGAATCCCTTCTAGGGATTGAAACAATTAAGGAAATAATTAATCAATATGAATATTATGGAGTTGCAACTTATACGAATCCCTTCTAGGGATTGAAACGGATGAAATGAGAAAACGCAAAGAAAAAGAAGCGTTGCAACTTATACGAATCCCTTCTAGGGATTGAAACTTCTTCCTCAGTTATCGGTGATGCAATCTGTACAAAGGTTGCAACTTATACAAATCCCTTCTAGGGATTGAAACGATAATCAAACAACCATCGGAATTGCATATCCGCTAGCCACGTGGGAGTCAACTTATAAATCCAATTGCGGACAAGACATCCAACAGGGGAGTTAGTTTGCCCCAGTCTACCTACTTGGCGAGATACTTTAAAGACACGAGTTACCCGTTGGCTGCGACTGCTTTCAAACTGACGCAGTTGTGATGGAACTCGTTCATAGTTAACACCGCTCGTTAATGACTTAACTAACTCAAATGCATCTTCCACTGCCATACAACCACCCTGACCTATATTTGGTTGTACTGGATGAGCAGCATCACCAATTAATGTGACTCGACCTTTACCCCATTGCTCGCCCAACGGTTCGCGATCAAAAATATCATCTCGGTAAATATTCGCGTTATCCAAAGCCTCAATGATGCTTGGTACTGGTTGAGCGTAATCTGAAAATATTAAGCGTAATGCTTCAATTGAACCGCCAGCAACATTATCACGACTGCCAGAAGGACTATTGCTAAAAGCATAGAAAGAAAACCGTCCTCCTCCAACATCAAAGTACCCAAAGCGATTTCCTCTCCCCCAGAATTCCATCCAACTGTATTGTTTATCTAGTGGTATATTTGAACCGTCAAAATACCCCCTCCAGCAACACATACCACTATAAATTGGTTCCTCTAACCGTTCTTGATTACTAAGACTTGCACGTACCTTTGAATACAAACCATCAGCGCCTACTAAAATGTCTCCTGTCACAGTACTGTCATTAGATAAGTAAGCCTGTACACTATCTCCATTGTCCTCAAAACCTTCAAAAGCCACACCAGCTTTAACTGTACCCTCTGGTAAAGCCTGATATAAAATTTGTTGCAATTCAGGTCTCATCAGACATACACCCAAATCTTCTTCACCAACAAATTTCGGAGAGTTAATGTAGAGAGGAGTTCCAGTTTTACTAAAAAACCCACCGCTTAAATTTTTGCCTCCAACTTCGTAAAAACGTTTGGAAATCTTTCTTTCCCACAGAAGATCGTAAACTCGCATGGCATTGCGCTGGATAAATATACCACCAGGTCCAGATAACATACCTTCTAGTTGGCGCTTTTCATACACTTCAACTTCAATACCGACATCAAGACAAGCACGGGCTAATGTCAAACCACCTATACCACCGCCAATCACGATCGCTTTCGATATTGAGGGCTTGTTAGCTTTTTCTAATGTTTGCATCACGACTCCTAATCTGTTAATACTCTAGTCATTAGCTCAACAAAAGTAAATTGAGCCCGGATTATTACGTAAGTGTTCAGCACTTTAGCCGTCAGCAGTCAGCTTTGAAACCTGTTTCCCTTGTCTTTTCTGGGCGTTTCTGACACCATTATAAACATCCCTATGGCTTACAAAAGCTGATGGCTGAGTGCTCTTGGCTGAACGCTTACATTATTACTAGGTATCTCACTGCTAAGCTACTCAAGTAAGTTCTCGGAATCAACCAATAGTCTGATTTATATTTGAAACCCTTTCGCAATTATGAAAAAGAAGCTGATTTAAGAGCGCCTTACATCTCACACCCCTATTTTCTTAGGAGTCGCCATGAGCTTTAACTACGACCTTTTTATCATTGGTGCCGGTTCTGGAGGACTTGCTGCTGCTAAACGAGCAGCTTCTTATGGTGTTCGTGTAGGAATCACAGAAGAAGCGGCTGTGGGTGGTGCTTGTGTCAATTTTGGCTGTATTCCTGAAAAGTTAATTTCTTATGCTGCTAGTTTCTCCAGCCTTTTTCCTATTGCAGCATCTTACGGTTGGAGTGAGTGTAATAGCAGCTTTGATTGGTCGAAGTTTATGACAGCTAAAGATGACAAGCTAGAACAACTTCACCAGTTACATACCAAGCATTTAAAAGAGTTGGGAATAGATTTGCTTTGGGGTCATGCGACTTTCTTAGATGCTCATACATTAGATATTGATGGACAAAAGATAACAGCAGACAAAATCTTGCCGTAGGTGCAAAATTTATAAAACCCCATGTACCAGGGATGGATTATGCTATTACGGTCAAGGAAATGTTTTGTTTGAAAAAACAACCCCAGCATATTGCCATTATTGGAGGAGATTATATCGCCATTAAAACTGCGGGAAGTCTAAAAAACCTAGGAATTCAAGTCAGTATCATTAACGAAAATGAGACAATTTTAAAAGATTATGATGCAGAAATGTCTCTAAGTGTACAAGCAAGAATGATGAGTAATAATATAGAAAGTTTTAATAACAGTCAAGTCAAATTTATTGAAAAAAAAGCAAATAAATTCAATCTTTATTTAACAGAAGAAAATCAGAATTGTTTAACAGTCGATAATGTTGTATACCTTAAAGATTATACACCAAATTTAAGTCATCTATCTTTGGAAAAAGCAGGGTTTGAAACAACTCAAAGTAGTGCAATTTTAGTGGATGAATATAGTAAAACGACAAAATCAAATGTTTTTGGAATTGGGGATTGTACCAACAGAATGAAACTGACACCTGTTGCGATTGCTGAAGCTAATGCTTTTGTAGATACTGTATTTGGTGCAAACCCCCACGCGATGAACTATGAGCTAATTCCTATCGCCGTTTCTACGATCCCTGAGGCTGCAACAGTAGGTATGACAGAGGCTCAAGCAAGGGAAAAATTTGGTGAATCTGTTCAATGCTACCGTCACGAGTTCAAACCACTCTTTTACGCTTTGACCCATGAAAGTGAAAAGACTTTTATTAAGTTAGTGGTTGAAGGTCAAACGGAGCGAGTCTTAGGCGTTCATATGGTGGGTGAGTTTGCATCAGAAATTATTCAGAACATTGCATTAGCTCTTAAATTAGGAGCTACCAAGAGGGATTTAGTGCCGGAGGGAACCCCGGTACTGCCAGTGGAGGCAACGTAAGACCAACCAACCGTAAGGGGAAGAAGGCTGTCGCCGTTGAAGCACGAAGCCTACACCGACCGCGAAGGGCGGTGTAGGTAGTTCACACTCATACTCAAGGAAGAATTGCATATACAGATTGCAATCAGCGCGAGAGGAGGCTTGAGATTTAATGATCCTGCGCCAGATGTTAACAATCGGAGCAATTCACATGGTTCATATTGTCGTACTGGGTGCAGGAATAGGGGGTTTACCAACAGCTTACGAACTAAGAGGATGTTTGAAAAGTGGTTTGTTGTAATTTCAAGCACTGGTTGATCCCCCCTAGCCCCCCTTTTTAAGGCTACGGTGTACACACAAGTCGAGTTGGGAATCAAATGGACGGAAAAGAACGGAAAATGATTTTTTGAAATCCTTGATTTTCCGTTCAACCTCTATCAATAAGCTGGCACTATTGAGAATCAATAGGCTCAACTCAAAACCTTACCTACTAAGGCTTTTATCTTACCAGGCAAGGATTTTAAGACTTCTGTGTACACCGTAGCTTAAAAAGGGGGGAAAATCTCTAAAGGTCCCCCTTTTTAAGGGGGATTTAGGGGGATGTGAAATATTTGGCTACTGACGAGAAGACTTTTAAAACATCCTCTAAGACGTTTGTTGCCAAAATCTCATCACATCACGCTTATCAAAGTTACCGGGTTTCTAAGGTTTCGCCATTTTATATCATGTTTGGGGAAACGATTATTATTAAAATTCAAGCATTTGACGCAGTCGTTCCCGCTCAAATACTACTCAGTTAAGCAAAAATTAGAAACCCGGTAACTCTTACGAAACCGTGTTTGGTGGTGGGTTTCTTGAATCTCAACTTTCCTTAACGGAGCAGTATTGGATTTGATATTACAAATCAAATAGTATTGCTATAATATTCTTCATGGATAAATAGAAAAAGTTCCTTAGCTACATCTGATTTATGTCATGGGGCTTTGTTATATTTATCAAAAATTATACTGAGGTAAATGTATGGATTATCGATTAGAGAAATTGATTATTAGACAAATTGAGATGGTAGAAATTTTACAAGATAGAACTGATGAAGTTTTAGATTGGCGAACCTCTCACGAGAACGCAGAAACTGCTGTTGCTTATTTAGAGGCTTTAGAATATGCACTGGAAGGTCTAGAGAAGTTATCTAAATTTTCTCAAGAAAAGAAGGAATGGAAGTCAGAAGTGGAAGATGAAGGTGGTTTCAGCGATCGCAATCTCAGAGATGAATTTCGTATCAGCGATCGCAGCAGAGATAATAGAGATGACAATGAGAACAGAAGACGATGAGAGCTAATTTCTATTTTCGTGAACTATAGCAGTCCTAAATGAAATGTCACATTTTCGTGAGGACTGCTAGTTGCTAATAGCTAATGGTAAAAAAGCAATTAGCAATTAGCTACTAAAATTTTTAACGAATAATTTATGATTACTGTATATTACAATTGTAACCTCGGTTGATTACGAAGATACTGCTAATTGGTTTATGCTTTCGGCAGTAATAAAAATGTATAAATTCTAATACTACACCAGTGTGATACATTAAATTCCTAACTAAGAGGATGTTTGAAAAGTGATTGGCTGTAATTTCAAGCACTGGTTGATCCCCCCTAGCCCCCCTTTTTAAGGGGGGAAAATCTCTTAAAGTCCCCCTTTTTAAGGGGGATTTAGGGGGATGAGAAGTGTGCATGCTACTAACAAGAAGATTTTTAAAACATCCTATAAAAACTTATCCATTTTTTAACCTAAAATTAACCAAATATTCTGAATGAGTACTTATGTTAGTGAGATATTATAAAAATCAAGCCTAAAGTTAAAAAACAATATAGCAGTCCTAAATGAAATGAAAAATTCTCATGAATGCTGCTAATGACTAATCGCTGATAGTAAAAAAGCAATTAGCTATTAGCTATTAGCTATTAGCAGAACCTGGGTTAATTAAGTTAGGAATTTTGTCCAGGCACGAGTAAAATCATTGAGGTAAATTTTATGCAGGAGCGATTAGAAAAACTATTTGACCGACAAATTAAGTTGATTGAACAGATGCAAGCTAAAGCTGAGGAAGTTTTATCTTGGAAAGTTTCTGCTGAGTACGCAGAAGCTACAGCATCATATTTAGAAGCTTTGGAAAGTGCAGTTAATGCTTTAGAAAGCCTGTCTGAAGTCTATGAAGACTATGAGGACTTCGAGTTTGAAAATGATTATGAAGATGAAGATGAAGATGAAGATGAAGATGACTATGAAGATGAAGATGAAGATGACTAGTACAACAATGTAAAAGTAAAAAGTCACACATTAAAAAAAAGAATGTTTACTGTGTCGGCTTTTTACCTCCTTCAAATGGTAGCTTTATTTCCGCGCCCCCTGTACTAGTCTATGAAAAGATTTCGTTCAGAAACCTACTGCAAGGGATACAATCGCTCTCGGTGCGGTGAAACCCGGTATCTTGGAGATACCGGGTTTCTAATTTTCGCTCCCCCTTGCAGTATCGACTCCTGTTCCAGTATTTGTCAGTTAACGCTCTAGAGGCGGTAAACATACTCTAACCCAACAATAACTAGCTGGTATCAGGTTATTATACTGTGAATGAATGATTAAACTAGAGTTAAGGTATCATGGTGACCGTATACATACTTACAAGACTACTTACTTAAATCTTGGACTTTTAAATAATAAAAATTTTATTTCACGTTTAAGACAGCTAAAATATAGGGTTGTGATTGCACAGAATCTTAACACTAGTAATAATTGCCATTATATATGTAAAGGAATTTAATTTTTTAATTTTAGATTTTGACTGTCAGAACCATGATCTTAAAACCTAAGTACTTATGGATAAATATTTATATATTTTTTCCATCCAATAAAATCGCTGTATCCCAGTTTTAATGCCTATTGCCTGTCAATACTGCTCGGAAGCGTGATACTTGAGGTTCGGTGAAACCCAGTATCTCCAAGATGCCGGGTTTCTAATTGTCGCTTATCCGAGCAGTATTGTACTGCCTGTTGCCTATGGTCTCGCTCAACTAGATAATTTATTTTGCACGACTACTTCTTAAGTCAGTAGGCACAGATGAACCTAAGTATATAAACAAATGTTGAGTTACTGTCAAACCTACTAACCACGGCAGGGGTTAAAAGCCTTGCGCCCTGACTATCTACTCACAGCTTTTACAGAATGTTGTGTTTATTTATACCAAATTTTTTAAAAAACATTAAACGTTGTCTAACCTATTTATAAGTTCTGATTATGTCGGATAAAAAGATTCATATTCTTTTAGTGGAAGACAGCCCTTCTGATGCTCGCCTACTGCGCCAGATATTTCTCCATTCTGGTCAAGAAGAATGGCAAATCGAGCATATAGAGCGGTTGAGTGAGGCTATTGATATGTGTAAATCAGAATCTCACACTATCTCAGGAGATAGTGCATTGATGTCTGTTTACCAATGTAAGTTCAATGTCATTTTATTAGACCTCAGTTTACCAGATTCTACTGGCTTAGATACGGTAAAAGAATTTAGAAAAGCAGTACCAGATATTCCCATCGTGGTGTTAACAGGATTTGATGATGAAGAATTAGCACTACAAGCACTTGCGGAAGGAGCACAAGACTATATTTTTAAGGACAACATGACCATTCAATTATTATCTCGTGCAATCCGCTATGCTATTCAACGAGGTAAAATTTTTCAACAACTACGAGAAAGTGAGAAACGAACTCGTGAGGCGTTAGCAAAAGAACAAGAACTCAATCAACTTAAATCCAACTTTGTAGCAATGGTTTCTCATGAGTTCCGCACTCCTATGAGTATAATTCGGACTTCTGCGGATTTACTTGAAAATTATGACCCTCAATTAACTGAAGAACGTAAAAATAAATACTTTCAGCGAATTCAAAGTTCTATCGATCAAATGGTTCAACTGTTAGATGAGGTTTTATTTCTTAGTAGATCAGACGCTGAAAAAGTTAAATACGAACCTGTTACTATAGATTTACAAAATTTTTGTCAGGAAATCGCAGAAATTCTCCAGATTAATACCACTGGAACGCCTCGTATCATCTTTAACTGTCAAGGAGAATGTCTACCTGCACAAATGGATGAAGACTTGTTGAGTTGTATCCTCACTAATTTACTTTCTAATGCGATTAAATACTCTTCACCAGAAAGCAAAATTTACTTTGATGTAGTATGCCAGGATGGCATAGCCACTTTCCAAATCAAAGACAAAGGAATAGGAATTCCCGAAAAAGACCTAGCCCGTCTTTTTGAAACTTTTTATCGCGCTAAAAATGTAGGCAAAATTCAAGGCACGGGGCTGGGACTTGTAATTGTAAAAAGATGTGTGGATTTGCATGGGGGTGAGATTAAGATAGAAAGCGAGGAGGGTGTGGGAACTACAGTCGCGGTAAGACTACCGATGCAACCTTTTGATAATTATGGCAATGTTTCAGTATGACTTTTTGAAAAAGCTACAGACGAACTCACCCGAATCGTTTTGTTCTATTGGCACAAGAGTTCCGCTTGGTTCAATTTTTATGCGATCGCGACAGTTATAAATTTCCATGGGTTTTCTCACTCCATCCACACTTATCTCTACTCTATATTCCCAATAATTTTTTGCACTTCGTTTAATATTAATAATACAAATTTGATGCCTATTAAAATTGTGGCAAAAAGATGCTTCAGCTGGAAGTGCTATTAAGAAAAAAAATATCAACGATAAAACTAAAATAGTATATCTTATCATAACTTTCTAATTTTAGAGAGTTGACTAAAATACTATTTTTAATATCATCCCATCAAAGTTATGGGGATTTTTTTTAGAAAAACTTAAGCAGCAGCCCGCGTACATTTTACAACCAGGCTGCTGCCTCTTTGCAAGAATCAATTCATAATTCATAATTCATAATTCATAATTTATTGGCTGAATTACGAATTAGGAATTACAAATTACTTAACAGTTACCTTACCGCCAGCTTCTTCAATCTGCTTCTTAGCAGCTTCAGCAGCATCCTTGGCGATCGCTTCCTTAACTGCCTTAGGTGCAGACTCTACCAAGTCTTTTGCTTCTTTCAAACCAAGACCAGTTAACTCGCGGACTACCTTGAGGATAGCAATCTTCTTGTCAGCAGGAACTGATTCTAGAATTACATCAAACTCGGTCTTCTCTTCTACTGGTTCAGCTGCAGCAGGCGCAGCACCACCTCCAACAGCCATTCCGGGCATCATCATCATACCACCGCCAACAGGAGCGGAAGCATCTACTCCAAAAGCCTCTTCAATTTGCTTGACCAATTCAGAAGCTTCTAGCAAGGTAAGGCTTTTCAACTGTTCCAAGATTTCGTCAGTTTTTGCAGACATGGATAACTCCTATGAAATGAAAATGTTTAACGTAGGGTGTAGGGGGTAGGGTGTAGGGTGTAGTGGGCAAGAGTTTCACTACATTCCACACCCCATACCCTTTTAAGCAGCTTGAGAATCGCCACCGTCTTCTTTTTCGGAAACGGCTTTGATAGCACGAACCAAAGACCCAGGCACTTCGTTGATACCCACTGCCAGTTTTGTTGGCACAGCATTGAGTCCCACCGCCAGTTTGGTAGAAATTTTGTTGATCCCTGCTGCCAAACGCGCCATAAGTTCTGGCTTAGAAGGTAGTTCCGTTAATGCCTTGACATCATCTTGAGTCAAAACTTGTCCGTCCAGTACACCGCCGCGAAGTTCTGTCTTCTTGGCAGCTTTCTGGAAGTCCTGGTACGTCTTGATTGCTGTCTTCATATCGTCCTGCACCAGCAGGAAGACAGAAGAACCAGTGAGGAACTCCTTCATTGGTTCCCATTTGCTGTCGCCATCAACGGCGATTCGCATGAGGGTATTCTTCGTTTTTTTACAAACCGTACCAGTTGGACGCATCTTACGACGCAAATCGGTAATCTCAGCAACGGATAATCCTTGATAATCAATCACTAACGCCAGTTGAGATTGACCCAAGAGGTCTTTGAGTTCTGCAACGATGGATTGTTTTTCTTCTAACGTTCTTGGCATCTTATTCTCACCTCCTTTAATTTTGCTAGTTGTTAGTAGTTAGTTGTTGGTTGTTAGTTGCTCTTGACCATTAACTACTATCTACTAACCACTATCCTCAAAAACAATAAACCCCAGCTCTCGCAGCCGGGGTTTAGCGGTAGAGACTCCAGACAAACTCGTCTGTACTCCATTATCCTTGTGCCATAGCACTCCCACTACTTTTAGGGGTACTTCTAGCATTTGGGGCGCAAACCTCGGCAGGATATTTAAGCCAATGGCACCTGCTGTCTCCGGCTGTTGCTTGTATTTAATTGTTAGTTGTTAGTTGTTAGTTGTTAGTTGTTAGTTGTTAGTTGTTAGTTGTTA